>CAMVNN010000017.1 GCA_947168865.1 uncultured Bacillota bacterium | reverse complement strand
GCAAGAGGTTCTACTCCTCTATCAATTCTTTTCTCATTAAGCTCGAGAAGAGCTTTTTTGGTCATATAAATTTCTCCACGAACTTCGATATCAATTGGTTCATTTATACGAAGAGGAATATCTTTAATAGTTTTAGCATTATGAGTAATATCCTCACCAACTACTCCATCTCCACGAGTAGCAGCTCTTTTTAAAACTCCTTTTTCATATAAGAGAGAAACAGATAGACCATCTATCTTAAGTTCACACACGTATTCTGGTTTTATATTTTCCTTTTTTAATCTTTCATCAAATTCAATTATCTCTTCTTCATTAAAAACATTACTTAGACTTAACATTGGTTTTTCATGATAAACTTTATTAAATCCTTCTATTACTTCGCCACCAACCCTAGAAGTTGGAGAGTCATCTTGTTTTAATTCAGGATATTTTTCTTCCAAATTAATGAGTTCTCTTAAATATTTATCATATTCTTGATCAGTTATAGTCGGATTATCTAAAACATAATAATTGTAGTTTGCTTCATTTAAAATTCTGACTAATTCTTTTACTCTTTCTTCCATAGTCTCACCTACTCAATTATATCATTTTTCCCATTAAAAAGATAGCTTTTAAAGCTATCATCTTATACTTAAAATGTTTTTATCTGTCGCGAGTGTTCCATAGTTATAAATGATCAAAACATCTTTAATTTTGTTATCACTTATATATTTAGAAATACTTCGCTTATAATATCTTGGATCAATAACATCAATTTCATGATAATGATTTATTAAAAGTGGAACCATACTATTTGCAAATGAATCTTTAATAACTAATAATTTGCCATTTTTAATATCATTGTTTGTTATTTTTATTAAATCATGATTATTGTTTAAAAATAAGGAATATTTGTCCTTTTTATTTAAATAATCAAAATTATATAAACTTTTTGTTTTTAAATTTAAATCATTATATTCAACTTCTAAATCATTTATAAATTTAAATATTGAAATACTATCTGTTTCTTGATTATAATTTGTTACTTTAGAATAAGTACTACCAAGGAAACTATCTGTTACTTCTTTTAATTTCAATTTTTTTAAATCAAGATATCCAAGATTATTTGATTCTCTATAAACCTTGTAACCAAAATAAGCACCTATACTAGTCCAATGATGATCAGTTTTATAGAATAATTGATGATTCCCTTTTTCTTTTTGAAATTCAGTCAAAAGATTAATAGAATCAATATCAGCATGTTTATATATATATTCAATTTCTTTTGCTTGATCAACAAATCTACTATATTTTGGTAATTTATCTTTATAAACCATTATCTTAGTAGGAATTATCATAAATTTAATATTAGCATTTGTATTATTTTTAAAAGTTTTTAATGTTTCAACTAAATCTTCTTTATAATCAATTTCAGAGTAATTTTCTATTAAATAACTATCTTTACCAAAGTAGACATCATTTTCTTCTTCAAAGCCGATTGCTTTAAAAAATGAAGTTTTTAGATATAAGAAAATACTTTTAAATGGAAAATGATCTGAAATATAATTTTCAATATTATTCATATATTTTCCACTTATGACGTCCTCAACTTTAAATGTCGGTTTTAAAGTTAAAGTTCGATTTTCAAGACTAGAAAATTTTTCCTTTGGTAATATCAAGAAAAGAATTGAAAAACTAATGACAATTAAAGAAATAATAATAGTTAATTTTCTCATAATTCCCCCTAGAATCTAAAATAAATGAATGGATTATAAGTATCACTTACGATTAAGGCTATTGTTACAACAAATAGTATTATATAAATAATTGTTTTAATTATTTTGATTATCTTACCATTTGATATTTTAAATGGTATTGAAAATAGTATTCCAAGTATTAATATCAAAGCATAATTTTTAAGTAAATAAACAAAAGTACCATCTATAAATTTACTACCACCAAATAAAAACATCGTTTTTAAATAACTGACTAATTTACTTGGTGAATCAATTGCAAATATAATCCAACCTACTAATATTAAGAATAATGAATAGATATGTGCTAGTGCTTTTGGCCACTTTTTTTGATTGTTTTTAAACACATATTTTTCAATTATTAAAATTATGCCATAATATAGTCCCCATAAAATGAAGTTATAGCTTGCACCATGCCATAGTCCTGTTAAAGCCCAGACAATTAAAATGTTTCTTATGTGTTTCCATTTTCTTACCTTATTTCCACCTAGAGGAATATAAAGATAATCTCTGAAAAAAGTTCCTAAGCTAATGTGCCATCTACGCCAAAAATCTGTTATTGTTGTTGCAATATAAGGATATTTGAAGTTTTCAAGATAATTAAATCCAATCATCTTTCCAAGTCCAATTGCCATATCAGAATATCCAGAAAAATCAAAATAAATCTGAAGTGCAAATGCTAAAGCACCAAGCCAAGCAGTCATAGTTGAAAAATTACTCATGATGCTTATTTTATCCCAAAGCATTCCAATAACATTAGCAAGCAAAACTTTCTTGTAAAGTCCTGTTAAAAAACGATACATTCCCCCTGAAAATTTTTTAAAATTGGTCTCACGATTGTCAAGTTCTTTAGCAACATCTTCATATCTGACAATAGGTCCCGCAATTAACTGAGGAAACATACAAATATAAGTTAAGAGTTTAAAATAATTTTTCTGAACAGGTACTTTTTTTCTATAGACATCTATAGTATAAGTCATTGCCTGAAAAGTGAAAAAACTAATTCCAATTGGTAGACTTAAATTCAGCATTTTTAAATTTGTTTTTAAAATTAAATTGATATTATCAATAATAAAATCAGCATATTTAAATATTCCTAAAATCAATATATTTATAATTATACATATTACTAAATATAATTTTTTACTCTTTTTAGATATTAAAATTGAGAATATATAATTAATAAATGCTGAAAATATCATAAGTAGAACATATATTGGTTCTCCCCATGCATAGAATATTAAACTAAATACTAGTAAAACTGTGTTTTGAAATTTTTTTGGTAGTAAAAAATATGTTATTAAAAATAAAGGTAAAAAAAAGAATATAAATAGAATACTACTAAAAACCATATTATTTTTTACATTCTAATATTTTATTGTAAACTGTCTCATTGTCATCTGAAACAATATAGATTAAATATCCATTATATTCTTTTTCTAAACGATTTTGAATCATTGAAACAGATTCTGGATAATATCCAGCATAACTGCTCTCATATTTTGAAAACATATCTTTTATTTGAAACTTTAAAACACTCATTTTACCTTCAACTGGTTTAGCAACGATATACATACTCGGATTACTTACTGCCGACGAAATATAAATGGCATATTCTGAGATGATTTTAGTGTCAATTCCATAACCTGCAATTAAGTCTTCATCATTGATACTTTTATCATCTTTAAAGTAACTAAAACTTTTTAATTCAGTTGTAACTTTCTGAGTATCTATTTCTACCTTTTCATTTTCTTTTTCTTCACAACCTGTAATTAAAAATAAACACATTAATATAACTAAAAACTTCTTCATTTAATCTCCTACTTCTACATATCCGTGAGTTCTTACATATTCAATTATTTTCTTCATTCCGGTAACATTTGGATGATATCCATCACCAAAATATAAATCTTTATTTGCTAATCCCTCACTATTTTTTAAAACTTCAGCCACATTTAAGAAAGGTACTTTTTTGTCTTCACATAAAGAGGCCAAATAATAATTGTACTTATTTAGTATAGCATTATTTCTTCTTGGAATCCAGCTTAGATATTCTTTTGTTTGAGGAACTAATGACATTATCATAAGCTTAGTATCTGGACTTACTTCTCTAATATAATCAATAGCTTTACCATATGATGCAGCAAATGTTTCACCATCATTGGCATTTGAATCACACACGCCCATATGTAAAACTAGATATTTTGGCTTTTTACTCTTAATCATTTCAGCTAGGGTATAATCTGATTGTACATTTTTATATACGACTTTCTGAGTATCAAAATTAAATGGCCCTTCACAAGGTTTAGCCCATACTCTAGAACTTGAAAAAACCCCGAATGTTCCTAATTTCCACATGACTGAGTCACCTGCAAAAACTAGGTCATTCATATAATCTACTTTAGGTGTTTCTTTTAAAATAACATCCTCAAAATAATCATTTAAACTGAATTCCTTCAAATTCATCACAAGTGGTGAAACTCTTGATACAGTTATTTTTCTAACAACTTCTGTAGCTTTATTATGACTTGAGTCTTCCGCCTTATAAACTAAAAAGTAATCACCTATTTTAGTATTATCTACTACACCATCAATAATAACATCAATATTATCATCATAATTATCACTTACTTCATATCCAGGATCTTCGAAATCATCGTTTAAATAAATTTCTACTTTTTCTTCTCCTTTTAAAGTTATTACAGGTGATTCTTTATCAACAACATGAACGAGAACGTCTTTTTTCTTCTTGAGGCCTAAAAAAATATATGAATAAGTCACTTTATAATCTCCAACTTTAGAAGTATCTGGTCTATTTTCAATTACTAATTCATTAGTAACATCATGAAAAAGTGACTTAGCCTTCATTTCACTTTTGAATTCTTCATTAACATTAATTTCAACTTCTGTTTTTCCATCAAAACCAGTTGAATAATAGAGTGTTATTAAACCAGCTATAATAAACAATAAAAAAATAATTATTATTACCAATTTCTTGTTTGCTTTATTCATAATAATTCTTCATTCACCAATAATAATTATAATATAATACATAGTTTTTGGCAATAAAAAAGAAGCTAAAGCTTCTTCTCTTTTTTTATTTCAATCATACTTCTTAATGATTGATTACTCTTAAATCTTTTTGCTTCCTTTGACACCTTTAACTCCACCATAATTACTTAGAATATTAGTTTCAAATGAGCGTACTTTTTTACTTTCAGCTTTATATCTTCTTAAGCCTAGTGAAATGATTTCATCTAATAGATCACAATATGGTTTATCACATTTATCCCATAGATAGAATGAAAGCGATCCTGGAATTGTATTTGGTTCATTAACATAAATTTTCTTTGTTTTCTTATCAATCAAAAAGTCAATTCTACAAACTCCATTGAAATTAAGTACTTTAAATACTTCTTTAGCTAATTCTTGAACTTCTTTTGTCATCTTTTCATCTAAACGAGCAGGAACAATACGATTAGTTGAAGCCATTCCTTTTGAACCAGTCTTTTTGCCACCACCTAGGTATTTATCACGATAACTTAAGAATTCATCAACACCCATTACTTCTTCTAAAACACTTACTTCTTGAGATTCATAATTACCAATTACACTGGCATTAACTTCAACAAGATTTTCAACTGCCTTTTCAACAACAATTTTAGAATCGTAAGTAATAGCTTCATTAATTGATTCATCCAAATCTTCTTCGCGTTTAACAAAAGAGATTCCAACACTACTACCAAGTGTTGCTGGTTTGACAACAACAGGATAACCTAGTTTTTTAATTTTTTTCAAAATTTCATCTGCATTTAATTGATACTCTGTATCATAAAACCAAACATAGTCAACACAAGGAATATTTTCCTCTTTCATTACCTGCTTCATGACAACTTTATCTTGACCTAAGGCAGAACCCAAAACATTAGATCCAACATAAGGAATTTTTAAAGTTTCTAAAAATCCTTGAAGTGAGCCGTCTTCTACTCCATGGCCATGAACAATTGGTAAAATAACATCGATATCAGTTACTTCTTTTCTGAAAACACCATTTGTTTTCATTAAGAAAAATCTATTTTCACTTTTTACCAAAACTACTTTTTTAGCAAATCTCTTAAGTAAATCTAAATCACGATAGATATCAATTTCTCTTAACATACTTCCTGTATACCAAGTTTGATCTTTCGCGATATAAATTGGAATCACTTCATATTTTTCTTCATTAATATTTTTCATGGCTTGAATTGCTGAAATAATACTTACTTCATGTTCAACTGATTCGCCACCAAAAATTACACCTACTTTTATTTTCATAAAATCCTCCTACTTCTCATTAAAGATATCTGGTAAGTCATTTTCTAAAAGAACATAAGTATCTTTTTCTTTCAACTTAATTGCTAATGGAAATGCTTCCTTAACATCATTAATCACGTGTATATTTTTTTCTTTAAATTTTTTATTCATTAAACCTTTATAAATAGGTTTAGTCTGATGTTCACCTACTAATATTACATCATCAGCTACTTCGGCTATATATTCTCCAAATTTTTCATTTAATTCATCCTGCTTATCACCTAAATCAATCATTCCAGGAGTAACCATTATCTTCTTTCCTGGCATTAAGCCTAAAACTTCACAAGCCATTTTAGAACCAACTGGATTTGAATTATAAGCATCATCAATGATGAATAAATCACGATATTTTTTTAACTCTAAGCGATGTTCAGTAGGTTTTACTCTTCTAACCGCCATCTCCAATTTTTCATCTTTAATACCAAATTCAAGTCCCAAAGCAATACCTGCTAAAACATTATAAATATTAGTTTTTCCAAGTAATTTTGTTTGAAAATGATATACTTTTGGATTGCCTTTAATTACACAATCAAATGTGCTTCCTTCGTGTGAAAGTTTAATGTTTTTAGCCATTACATCAGCATCATTATCAATACCAATCCATATTACTTTACATTTGTTTTTTAAATTATAATTAACTTGTAATTCATCATCACGATTAAGAATAGCTACACCATATTCTGGTAATGATTCAATTAATGAAAATTTTTCTTTTTGGATATTTTCTTGACTACCAAGTGTTTCTAAATGTGCAACACCTATTTTTGTCAAAATTCCATATTCTGGTTTAGCAATATTAGCTATTTTTTTTATATCTCCTCTTTTTAATGTTCCCATTTCAACAATAAAAATGTCTGAGAATTTATCTAAATAATTATTGATTGCATTAATTACTCCGTAAGTCGTATTGTAATTTAAAGGGGTTGGAGTCGTATTAAATGACGTTGACAATATATCATTTAAGACATTTTTACTAGTCGTTTTTCCATAACTACCGGTAATACCTATTCTTTTCATATTTGGCATACTAGCTATTTTAGCTTTGGCTTGTCTCAAAAAATGATAGTAAACCATCTTCTCAACTGGCATATTTATTCTATTGGCAATAGCAACAATAATAAAGTCTAACCACATCATAATTATTAATATCAAATAGTATAAATATATATGTTCAATATTAAATTTCTTTAATATTATTGCTATTGGAATAGCATATATAATTAACATTGTAACAGACAATCTTTTTAATCTTGCCGTAAAAGCAAGAGGCTTTTTTACTTGCTCACCTTTAGTGATTTTAAAATAAACATATGTAACAAAAATATAAGCAATTGCAATTATGTAATAGATATATTCAACTTTTAAGAAATAACAAGCGATTATAAGTGGAATTACCAAAATGTCAACTGCTAAAAATGACTTTTTAACATTTCTAAAACACCATTTCAAATATCTAAAGCTTTTATCATACCAATTCTGTTGAAGCATGTGAAAGCTTTTTCTCGTCTTTAAAATTCCAAATATCAAAAATGTAATAAGTGAAAAAATAAATTCTTGTTTCATAAAACCTCCTAATCAAGAAAACTCTTTAAAACATTTATTGTCTGACCTAAGTTTTCTAAATAAGCATAATGTGTACAATTTGGATAAGTAACAAGTCCTGCACCCGGAACTAGTTTTTCAAGTTCATAGGCATCTTCAACTGGAACTGCTTGATCATTAGTTCCCCATATAATAAGCAAAGGAACTTTTATTTTTTTGACTTCTTCAGTTATGTCCAAATTAACATGATTAACAAGTATTTCACGCATAACTCCAGAGGCATTCTTATAATCAGTAGATCCAATGTGTTTTTTTGCAAATTCTTCTAATTTATTTATTCCTGGAACCTTTTTTAAAGCTCTAAGTGTTTTCAACTTCAAAGATGGCTTTTCGATTTTTCTCTTATATGGACTACCAAATACAACTACTTTTTCAACTTTATACATACTTGCATATAGTAATGCTATTTTTCCACCAAAAGAATGTCCAATGAGAATTATATTTTTAATTTTCAATGATTCAATTAATTCTTTTAGCATTTCAACATAATCATATAGTGTCCATGCAAAATCTGGTTCATCACTTTCACCATGGCCAGGTAAATCAACAATAAAAATTTGATGATTAAAGCACATTTTATCACCAATTGGTTTCATCATTTGAATATTCTGACCCCAACCGTGCAATAAAACTATTGTATCTTTTCCTTCACCATAAAGTTCATAATTAACACTTATATTTTTTATAGTCTTCTGCAAGATTATCACCAATAATTATTATATAACAATTAACATTAATATACAAGGAAATTACCTTTTAGATAAAAGAAAAAGATAATAATAATTATCTTTCTAATTACAATTAGACATTGCACCTAAGTCATAGATATTAATATATCCAATTTCAAGTAACATCTTAGCTGCTTCATTACTTCTAACTCCACTTTTACAATAAACTATAATTGGAGTTTTTTTGTTAATATCTAACTCATCTATTTTAGTAAGAGGTCTATTCTCTGCTTTATCTAAATGACTCTCTTCATATTCTTCTTTGCTTCTAACATCTAGTAAAACAGTCTTAGAATCTTTCATTAATTCTTTCATTTTATCACAATTAACCTTAGTGATTGTTCCTTCTTCATTAGCACAACCAGTTAATATAAATAATAACAAAGCAAACATAAATACTTTTTTCATAATATCACCAACTAAATTATAGCATATTTTTAATAAATTCGGCGATTTTTTTCTCGTTTTCTTCACTTCTTTTATCAAGTGGATCAACAAGAATTAATTCATGTTCAAATTTATCAATTCCAAGTAAACTCTTTAGTTTTAGAATCGCTTTATCTGCGCCACCACCACTAAAGCAAGTAAAAACTGAAATTTTTTTATTAGCTAATTTTTCTCTATTTTCATCTATAAAAGTTCTTAATGGTGGTGTAAAGTTACCAGCCCATACTGGAGTTCCAAAGATGACTAAATCGTAATCTTTAAAATCATATTTTTTTAGTTTTGGACTATCTCCCATAACAGCACTTTTACCACACCAAAAGTATTTTCTAAAACCTTTATTTGGATAATTTTTCTCAACTTCTATTTTAATTAAATCTGCTTTTATTTTTTCAGCAATTTTCTTAGCAACATAATCAGTATTACCTGTTAGAGAATAATAAACAATTGCTTTTTTCATTCTATCACCAAGAATATTGTAACATAAAAAAAGTAGCAAAAGCTACTTATTAAATTTAAATGCATTCATTCCGAGGAATTTAGCTTCACTACCTAATTCTTCTTCGATACGCATTAGTTCGTTATATTTACAAATACGATCAGTTCTACTCATAGAACCAGTTTTAATCTGACCATTATTGAATGCTACTGCAACATGAGCAATTGTTGTGTCTTCTGTTTCACCAGAACGATGTGATACAACTGCTGTATAGCCATTTTCTTCAGCCATTTTTAAAGCATCAATTGTTTCAGTTAGAGTTCCAATTTGATTTAATTTAATTAAGATTGAATTAGCAATTCCTTTTTCAATTCCTTCTTTAAAAATCTTTGGATTAGTTACAAATAAGTCATCACCTACTAATTGAACACGATTTGATAATCTATCAGTTAACTTTTTCCAACCATCCCAATCTCTTTCGCCAAGACCATCTTCAATCGAAACAATTGGATATTTATTAACCAATTCTTCAAACCAATCAATCATTTCATCAGTTGTTTTAGTTCCACCATTTGATTTTGTTAATTCGTACAATCCTGTTTCTGGATTATAAAACTCTGATGCTGCAACATCCATAGCAATCATAACATCTTTTCCAGGAACATATCCACTTTTTTCAATTGCTTTTACAATATATTTAAGTGGTTCTTCATTATCCTTAAGATTTGGTGCAAATCCCCCCTCATCACCTACTGCTGTAACATGGCCATCAGCTTTTAAAAGTGATTTTAAATCATGAAAAATTTCAGAACCCATACGAATTGCTTCATGAATATTCTTTGCTCCTACTGGCATAATCATATATTCTTGGAAGTCAACTGAAGCGTCAGCATGTGCTCCACCATTTAAAACGTTCATCATTGGAACTGGAAATGTCTTACCATCTTTATTTAAATATGTGTAAAGTGGTAATTTAGAATCTAATGCTGCTGCTTTAGCAACTGCTAGAGATACACCTAATAATGCATTAGCACCATATTTAGATTTAAAATCTGTGCCATCAGCAGCAATCATTGCTTCATCAATTTTTCTTTGATCATAAGCATCCATACCAACAACAACTTCTTTTAAATACTTGTTAACATTTTCAACTGCTTTTAAAACACCTTTACCATGAAATCTAGTTTTATCACCATCACGAAGTTCTAAAGCTTCTCTTTCACCAGTAGATGCTCCTGAAGGAACAGCTGCTCTCCCCATTATTCCATTTTCTAAAGTTACATCAACTTCAACCGTTGGATTTCCTCTAGAATCAATTATTTCTCTTGCAAATACATTTCTTATCTTTGTCATGTTAAACCTCCGAGTATTATTATAACATATTTTTGAAAAAAAGACTGATTTTATTGAAATCAATCTTTTTTAAAGCATTATTTTTTCTATTGCTCCTCTTTTATTCAGAGCATTATAGTATGCGTAATTTTGATATAAATTTAACTATTAGTCTTTTGTTCTATTTTAAAATTAACTGTTCTATTATTTTTTGAAGCTGAAATAGTTTTTACCAAAACTTTATCCCCAATACGATATACTTGCTTATTTCTTTTTGATGAAACCACAAAACGATCTGAATCATAATGATATCTATCTTCAGTACTTCCTATATCATTTAAACTGACCTTACCTTCAATTAAATTACTTGTTCTAACAAACATTCCATTTGGATATAACTCTGTAATCATTCCTTCATAATATCCACCAATATGACTTTCCATATATTCAGCCATGGCCATTTTCTTCGCTTCTTCTTCAAATTGAAAATCATTAACTTCTTCTTTTGAAGCAGCTATACTAATTTCATTTAATTCGGCTTCTAAAGCTTCAGCATAAGTAGAATCATAATTATGTTCTTCCAGTTCATCAATTGCAGTATGTATCATAAAATCTGATACCCTTCTTATCGGTGAAGTAAAATGAGTATAAAAATCCAATTTTAATGCATAATGTCCTGCATTAACGGTTGAGTATTTAGCTTTAGCCATAGATTTTAAAAGCATTTTATGAAATATTTGACATTCTTCTTTAGTGGTAAATTTTTTTAAAAGAGCATTTATTGATCCTCTTGTAATTCTACCATCTATGTTTACACTGAAACCAGATAAGTTCATCTTCTCTATGACACTTTTAATTACTTCTTCACTTGGTCCTTCATGAACTCTATATATAAATGGCATCCAACTATAATGACTAGCAATAACTGTATTAGCTATAACCATAAAGTTTTCAATCAATTTTTCAGCATTTTTTTGTTCTCTTAAATAAAATGAAAATTCATTGTTTTTCTTAGTAACCTCAATATCTGGAATATTAAATTCTAAATATTCTCGATTAGTTTTAGCATTTTCTAAAATAATATTTAATTCTTGCATTAATTTAATAAGAGAAACAAATTCTTCATAATCATCAATTGTTTCACCATTTATAATATGATTTACTTCACTATATTTCATTGCTTTACGACTCTTTATAACCGAATTATAGATGTCATAATTAACAACATTACCATTAGAATCTATTTCCATCTCACAAGTTTTAGTGAGTCGCTCCTCATTTTCATTTAAAGAACAAATGCCATTTGAAATTTCAGATGGAAACATTGGAAAAACTGTATCATTAGGATAATGACTTGTACAACGTGATTTAGCTCCAGCATATAGCGCCGATCCTCTTTTAACATAGTAATTCACTGAAGAGATTGATACATATAACAAATAATTCCCATTAGGGAGTTTAGTAACAAAAACAGCATCATCACGATCTTTAGTATTGTCGCAATCAATTGTAACGAAGTCCAAATGTGTTAAATCTTTTCTACCAACTTTATCTTGTTCTCTTACCCTATCAGGTAATGCTTTTGCTTCACTTAATTCTGCTTCTGAAAACGTTGTTGAAACTCCAAAACTTTCAGCTAAAACTTTTAAATCAATATTTTCATCATCAACATTTCCAAGTACTTTTTCTAATGAAGCATTATAAATGCTTCCATTTTGATTAATAGAAACCGAGACTTTAACAATATCACCTTTTGCTATTTTCTTTAGATCATTTTTATCTAGAATTACATTTATATTGTAATTATTATTATATGGAATTAATGATAATTCGCCATCAACTTCTTCAACTTTAAAGAAAGCTATTCCCTTTTTTCTTTTTACAATTTCTTTTACTTTACCAACAAATTCATTCTTTCGACCTTTAGATATTCCATGAATAATTACATTATCACCATCTAAAGCCCCATTTAAGTCTGCTGCGTTTATAAAGATTAAATAACCATCTTTAGTGTGAACAAATCCATTTCCGTTTTTGTTTATTTCAATTACTCCATAAGCATAACCAATGTCATTTGAAAAAATGCGATAACCTTTTTTCAAATCATGATATATATATCCTTCTTCAACTAATTCAATTAAAGCTGCTTCTAATTCTTTCAAGTTTTTTTCACCTTGAATTTTCAATTTTTTTTGAAGCTCACTTTTTGAATAATATTGTTTACTAAAATCAAATACTTTTTTTAATTCATCCTTAATATTCATTTCCCATAACCACCCACTAATGATATATATTTTAACACTAAAAAAAGAAAAATAAATAACAAATAGTTAAAATTTTTCTTTTTTTATTAATTTATCTTTATTTTAAATGAATACCAAGCAGTTCCTCTTTCAGAAATAGTATCTATTAAGGTAAAATATTCACCTTTCAAATTTGGAACTTCAAAGCTATGTTTTTCACGTGATATTAAAGTATCTACCTTATCTCCATCCATATCATAAAAAGTAATTCTAGTTATCCTGACCCAATTTGAATCAAGAACAATTATATCATCTTTTTTGGCTTCTAAAGTCTCTTTATATTCCATTTCTTCTGGTGAAATTGCAAGTGCACATGCACCCGCTTTTTTATTTCCTTTAGTATCAGTTATACAATATGAACCAATATTCATTAAAACTCTATTTTCACCATTGATTGCCCAAACATTATATGGTGATGTATTAAAAACATCTATTTTCCAAGTAAATATCCAAAAACCAAAACGAATTTCCTCACTTCTTGATAATGGTTCAAATGGTGAAATCGATGTTTTTTTTAGCATTTTATAACCAAATCCAAGATAAGTATAATCATCACCATTTTCACGTGCCATAATCATGAATAATGGATCCATATTTCTTTTTATTCTATTATAATCAATTATAAATGTTGCTAAAAATATTAAAAATGTAATAAACACTATTATATATAAAATTAAATATTTTATTTTTTTAACCTTTTTTTCAGAATAAGCAATTGTCTCACTTAAAACTTCTTCTGTTTTTACTTTTAGTTCTTCCTCTTTTATTTCTTCACCATTTAATATTTCATTAATAGAAACATCTAATATTTCACTAAGAGGCTTTAAAAGTGACATATCCATTAAACATATACCACGTTCCCACTTTGAAACTGCATTTTTACTAACATTTAATTTTTCAGCTAATGCTTCTTGCGTTAATTTTTTCTCTTTTCTTTTTTTTGATATAAAGTTTCCTATTTTCTCTTGATTCATATTTTCCCCTCCAAAATAAATGTTAACATATAATAAAAAAATATTAAAGCAACCTATGGTTTACTTCAATATTTTATATCAGAATATTGCATATAGAACTAATGTTTGCTATAATATAATCACGGAACATTTAATAAGTTGGGTGATGCCTCTAATCCTTTAAGATTGGAGGTGATAATATGAACAAGAAGGATTTTTTAATTCTATCTTTAGTAATAATTATCCTCTTTCTATTATTATTACTATTTATAGTTTTAATATAAAAAGACTTCACCTAACTATTGCTAGTTAGGTGACCATCTAAGGCAACACTCAACATGCTACTATTAAGTGTTCCCCTTTTTTTATTGTATGAAGTTTTCTTCATCTATATACATAATATCATAATATTGTATTTTTTACAAGTTACTAATAATGCCTTATTCAAAAAACTTGTCCATAGATACTCCTAAGACAACAGAGATTCTATATAAAGTGTCTATTGAACATCCTATAGTTCCCTTTTTATATTCTAATCTTCTTATAAAGTCATAAGATTTCCCC
>CAMVNN010000016.1 GCA_947168865.1 uncultured Bacillota bacterium | reverse complement strand
TAGTGATTAGTTGTTTATCAACTATTCCTAAGGTTTCGGATATACTATTTGTCCGTACCAAGATGATAATAAAACTTGAGTGCTCCTCAAGTTTTTTTGTTGCTTAGTAATTACTTCTTTGAACTCTTATTTTAAATTCCGGTCTAATTATTAGATGATTCTTTTTATTATATTTACCATCAAAGCGACTTTCAAAATAGGTTAGCATTTGATCAATTGTAGCTAAATAGGCTTGATCTATAACTCCTTTTTCTTTCATTTCAATTATTTCTGCAGTTAATTCTTTGAATAATTTTGAATCATATCTTCCTACAATATGAATATATGGATGCCCTGATTTCATACATAGTATAGCACCATTGTCTTCAGTAGTCTCACCACCACAGCATGCAGGAATTATTAAATGATGAAATGTATAGCGGTCATCTTCCTTTTGCAAGCGGTAACCCAAAAAATCGTGTCCCAGCTGTTCAAGACAATATTTTGTTACCATAAAATCAACAATTTTTCCTTCTTTTTCCATACAATCACTACATTAATTATATCATTTTTTAATTTTTGAATAAAAATAATATGTGATACAATAATTGCAGGTGGTTTTATGCGCAAATTTATTATAAGTGATCTTCATGGAGATGGAAATATATATAAATCTATAATGTATTATTTAGAAAATGTTAATAAAAATGAAAAAGTAATTTTATATATAAATGGTGATTTGATTGATAAGGGAATAGAATCTGCTGAAATACTTTTAGATGTGAAAAGAAGAATGATTGAAGGACCATTTGAAATAGAATATATTGGTGGTAATCATGAACTTCTAATGTTTCAAGTTTTTTCTGATGGATTAACAGGACTAGATAATAAAATGGAGTGGCATGATAATGGAGGATGGATTACTGATTATGGTTTAGAAGATACTTTAGTAACCGATGAAGAAAGAACTGAAATGCTCGAATTTATTGCTAATTTAAAAATATATCATAAGTTCCACGAAAAAATTAATGGTAAAAACATTGTCATGGCACATGCTGCATGCCCAGTAATTGTAAAAGATGAGTGTAGACTTAGAATTAAAGATAATAATTTTGAAGTTAAGTATTGCACTTGGTCAAGAAAAAATGATCCAACAATTCCTTTTAAAACTGCAATTGGGAACCCTAATTATTTCTCAATAGTTGGTCATACACCCAATAATTCCATCTTAGGATGCGAATACTATAATAATGGGGGATACTTAAACATTGATGGCGGTTGCGCCTGTTATGTGAGTGGATTCTTTGATTTTGATCATGTGCCATTAATAGAAATAAAAGATGGATATTTAAAAATATTAACTTTCAATCATAGTAATGAAATAATGTTTGGAAACTATTTCTTCGACGGAATATTTCTACCATTTGAAAGTATAGAATTAGATAGGGAAAGATCTTATTTAAATACGAGTTTTCACCCTAAGAAACTAGTTCGCTTTAAAGACAATGTTGTTGGGTATGAAGATTGGTACAAAAAAAACTCTTGATTATCAAGAGTTTTTATCTTGTTTTTTCAGCTGTTGAATTGCTGAGAACATCATCAAATGGTACCGTAACGAAAAGATCTAAGCCATTTACTAATCCTCTAAGATAACCATTAGCTATTAAGCAACGTCCGTTTGTTACTTGTCCAGGCCCAGGCAATTCTATACCATGTTCTTTAAATCTTGAAATTAATACTTCTTGTGGAACTTTTCCGGGAATAGCAAGATTGAATCTTTGAACATCAGCTCCCATTTCACCATTAGGTAGTTTACTTCTGACATCAACTGCCCACGTAGTTTCATCAGAATCATCGCGTAATTTTACTACTCTTAAATTAGTTAGATAGCAATCATAAGGTCTTGTAACTTGTTCCATATTTTTTACCCTCCTAACAAAATGATATATTATATTTTTACTCATGTCAAATCTATTTATGTAACATTTTAATTTTGTACTTTAAGTTTTATTAATGCATTTCCAGCATCATTTGCATTATTCGAAAATAAAAAAACGAACTGTAAAAAAATGTCAAATTTAGCACTCTCTATTGACAAGTGCTAAAGATAGTGATATGCTTATTACGTAATAAGAGATAAGGACTTATTACAGGTATTAATATTGTGCTACCATTCATGATAACACAAAAAGTGAAAGGATATGATATATATGATGTTAGTACCAAGAAGAAATAGTTTTGATTTATTTGATGACTTTTTTAATGAAGATTTCTTACCTAGAAAAGAACGCAATCTAATGAAAACTGATATTAAAGAGCATAAAAATAAATATACAGTTGAAGTTGACTTGCCAGGATTCTCAAAAGAGAATATTGATTTGTCATTAAATAATGGTTATTTAAACATCCATGCTAAATTGGAAAAAAATGATAATAAAGAAGATGAAGGAAAATTCTTACATCGTGAGAGATTCTTTGGAGAATGTTCTCGTAGTTTCTATGTTGGTGATGAAATTGAAGAAAAAGATATTCAAGCCGAATTTAAAAATGGAATTTTAAAAATTGATGTTCCAAAGAAAGAAGAAACTAAAAAGTTACCAGAAGCAAAACAAATTGAAATTAAATAAGGTGGTTTTCCACCTTTTTTGTTTGACTAAATAATAAAATAATCTATAATTATAATGGAGGTGCTAGAGTGGAAGAGCGACATTATACTAGCAGAATAATACTTGTTTTATTAATTCTTGCTATTATTGTAATAGTTATATTTCTCATAAAATCTATAAATAATGTTGAAGAAATAAAATTACCAAAATATATTGAAATAACGGCTCATCGTGGATTTTCAGAATATTATCCGGAGAATACGATGGAAGCATTTGTTAAAGCTCATGAAGCTGGCGCTGATTGGATTGAATTAGACATTCAAGAGACTAAAGATTTAGTAGTTGTAGTTACTCATTATGCCAATTTAAAAAAATTGACTAAAGTTAATAAAAATATATGGACTTTAAATTATAAAGATGTGAAAAAATTAAATGCTGGTGCCTATATGGATAAAGAAGCTTCTATCCCAACTTTGGAAGAAGTAATTATTTGGGCTAAGAACAATAATGCTAAATTAAATATTGAACTTAAAGATAATGGACACCAAAAACAATTGGTAAAATCAACTATTGATTTAATAAATAAGTATGGCTACAAAAATAATGTCTTAGTTGCTTCTCAGAACTATGATTTTTTGAAAAATGTTAAAGATTATGATCCTACTATGACTACTGTTTATGTAGGAAGAGCATTAGAGCAACCGGTTAACTATTATGTATATGCTGACATCTTCTCAATTAGGAAAACAGATTTGACTAAAGAATTGGTAACTGAAATGCACAATGTCAATAAAAAAGTATATGCGTGGACTATCCTAAATGAAGAAGAAGCATTGCAAATGGTTGATTATGATGTTGATAATTTAATAGCAAATGATGTTAAACTAATAAAAGATGTATTAGATAAGAGAGTTTCAGAATGAAACTTTTTTATTTGACTATTTTTAAAAACAAGATTATACTAAGTATGAAATGTATAACAAGTTATACTGGAGGTAATATGAAAGATAAGTTTATTGGAGTATGTAAAGTAGGGGAAAAAGGTCAAATAGTAATACCCAAAGAAGCTAGGGATATGTTCAATATTTCACCAGGAGATTCCATAGTGGTTCTTGCTGACAAAAATAGGGGAATAGCTATTCTTAAAGCTGATACTTTTGAATCATCTATTGATGGAATTATGGAGGCTAACAATGTACGCAATTGAAACAAAAAAATTAACAAAACAATTTAAAGATAAATTAGCAGTTAATGAAATTGACTTAAAAATTAATGAAGGTGAATTATTTGCTCTTTTAGGTACTAATGGAGCTGGTAAAACAACAACTATCAAGATGATTTCTAGTTTGATTCTACCGACATCAGGTGATATTAAAGTACTTGGATTAGATATAAAAAAAGATGTTGGTAAAATTAAAGAAATAATCAATGTTTCCCCACAAGAAACGGCAGTAGCAGCCAATTTAACAGTCAAAGAGAACTTAGAATTTATGGCTTCTCTTTATCAAATAAAAAATAAAGAAGAAAAAATAGATGAAATAGTTAAGAAATTTAAACTAGATGAAGTATTAAATAGAAGAACTAAAGTTTTATCTGGTGGATGGCAAAGGAAACTATCAATTGCACTTTCACTCATAAATGAACCTAAAATACTATTCTTGGATGAACCAACATTAGGTCTTGATGTAATAGCCAGACGTGAGTTGTGGAATGTCATTGAAAAATTAAAAGGTAAAATAACTATTATTTTGACTACTCATTATATGGAAGAAGCAGAGAAACTTTCTGATCGAATTGGAATTATGAATAAGGGAAATTTGATTGAAGTAGGAACTAAAGATGAAATAATAAAGAAAGCTAAAACTTCAAATTTTGAAGATGCATTTGTTAAATTATCAGGAGGTGAAATATGAGAGCTTTAAACTTTGCTAAAAGAAATTTTAAAGAGCTTATAAGAGATCCTTTAGGAATTGCTTTTACAATTATTTTGCCACTTTTTCTATTATATATTTTTCAACAATTTAAGATCCCAAATGAGGCATTTGAATTAACTAGTTTTACACCAGGAATCATTGTATTTAGTTTTTCATTTATAACTTTATTCACGGCAACTTTAGTTGCTCGTGATAGAACAACATCATTTTTAATAAGACTTGGAGTTAGTCCAATGAAACCAGTTGATTATATTTTGGGTTATACTCTAGCAATTATGCCAATCATAGTTTTACAAGATATTTTGTTCTTTATTATGGCTTTGATTCTAGGATTGAAATTTAGCATGGGAGTAATTTTAACTATATTATTTTCTTTAGTAATTTCAATTTTATTCATTATGATGGGAATTCTTATAGGAAGCTTTCTATCTGAAAAAGGAGCATCAGGCTTTTCAAGTGTTATAGTTCAATTTGTCTGTTTCACAAGTGGAATGTATTTTTCAAAAGAAATATTAGGTAAAACATTTAGAACAATATGTGAATTGCTACCATTTGAAAGCTGTGTTACAATTTTAAAGGGAATTCTAAATGATAATTTAGGCATCATAAGTCTAAGAAATATAGTTGTATTTTCGATATATTTAATTGTGATAACTATTCTAGCAATAATTGCATTTAAAAGAAAAATGATAAGTGATAATAAGGATTAAGGTGATATAATGGAAGAACACATCAATAATTTGAATCAGATTTTAAAATTAAATGATATTCACGAAATATTAGATTGTGGAAGTGGAAAAACTAGTCTCACATTTTTAATTAAAAACTATCCAAATGCTAACATAGATGCTATTGTTTATCCAGGAGATAACCGAAAGATAGATTCAATTAAAGCGAATGTTGTTGGCAAATATAATTTGATTGAAATGGATATTTGCAAGGAAAATATAACTAAGAAATATGACTTTATTCTAGCTCACTTATTGCTTGGAGAAGCAACTAAATTTGGTAACAAATCAGAAGATATGATTAACGAACTATTAAATATAAATAGTAAATATGTTTTAATTCTTGATTTTCTTGAAGATAATTCTATTAACTATGACTATTTTTATAAAGCTATTCAAGAAAGAAAATACAAAATTTTGGACGAAAAAGAATTCAAGAAAAAAGAAGAGCAAGTATTTTCAGATTTTATTGGTAAAACATATAAAGCTATATTAATTGCAAAATAAAAAAATTTTTAAAAAATATTCAAGACCATTTTGGTCTTGTTTTTCAATGGTTAATTACTTTATTACCAAAACTTGACAGAATTTTACAAATTGAAATTCATATGTTATAATGATAAAGCCGATTAAGTTGTATAGGATTTATGCAATTGAAATAGTTTGAGGTGAAAAAATGGCAGTTACTATAATAGATAAAGAATATCAAAAGGTAGTAAGTGATATAATAGAAAGTGAAGAATTTAATAAATTAAAATGTATTAATCATCACGGAATAACAAGATATGAGCACTCAGTTAAGGTTTCATATAGGGCATATAAAATAGCTAAGGCATTAGGTCTTGATTATAAAGCAACTGCTCGTGGAGGATTATTACATGATTTCTTTATGAGTTCAAATGAAAAAACACATAAAGAAAGTGTTAGATTAACATTCACACATCCACGAATAGCTCGTGACAATGCCCATTACTTGTTTATGACAAATGTGAAAGAGGATGACATTATTATTTCACATATGTTTCCTTTTTACATTAAATTTCCTAAATATGCAGAAAGTTGGATTGTTAATTTAACTGATAAGATTATTGGAACAACAGAGTTTGTTCAAAAATTCGATTATAAGCTTTCTTATACTGCAAATATATTGTTACTATTTGCAATTAATCACATAAAATAGAATACAAAGTATTCTTTTTTTATACCTATTACTTTGTAGAGCAATAAAAAATGGTTTATAGTAAACCATTTTTTTTCATTTCTTCTTTTATATTTTCAAGCATATATTTATTACCTTTATTCATTACAACCTGTGGCAAGTCAAATCCAGGACCATTGTTTCCTTCAATAATTAAAGGACCTTTCTCAGTGATTGCAACATCCCAACCAATAACAATTGTTTTTGGAAATTTCAAAGCAGCTTTTTTGCTTAATTCTATTATTTCATTAAAATAAGGAATTTTAAATCCATCAAATTTTATTTTAGAAACAGGATGTACTTCAAATTCTTCCATGTCTTTATTAGTTGCATTTCCAACTAAAATACCTTTTTCAGTATCAACCAGTACACCAGATCCACCTTGATGAAAATTGTCTTGAAGATTGATACTATTACCAATTCTTGCAATCATGCAGAATATATTAACATTAGAATTAACATTGCTTGTCATTACTCTGATAGTGTTAATGCTCTTTGGGCTTATTTTTCCCCATTCTTTGTTTTGAATAATTAACTCTTCTAAAAACATATTATGAGAATCAATATACTCATTAAATTCTTCTATATCTTCAATTTCTGAAGAATTCATTTTACTTACATCGGTACCACCCAAGCCATTTATTGGCTTAATAACGAATTCTTCATGCTTTTTTAAAAACTTTTTGAGAGCTTCTATACCTTGATCAGTAGAGTAAAAATCTCTTTTTGTAAGTTCGGGATTGTCTCTTAAAAAATTAATTTTATTGTGTAGCAATTTATCAGGATCTAAACCGGCAATCTTATAAAAATCGGCTTGATATCCAATTGTTGCATATGTTCTTCTTTCTTTCCAAGACTTGTTATAAAATTTATAGTTTAAATAGTCACTTAATCCCGATCCAGTTATAGGAACACAAAAAGCAGCATCAATAAACATTAAAATAGGGGACCTATGTTCTTTTTTTCCTATAATTTTTAAATTATCATAAAATCTTTTATAGTTCCCGTTTTTAGCAAATTGCAATGCTCCCATATCTATACACCTCTAGATAATTATACAATATAATAAAAAAAAATAAAATATTAAAAAAAGCTTGACAAATTATATATAAGTGATTAGAATGTAGCTAAGGCGGCGATGGTTATGAGATCCAAATCAATGTTGCTAAAAGAAAAAATGAGATATTTGAGTTCTATTGGGCTTATTATGTCCTGTATTTATATAGAAGATTTAAGAAAATACTGTTTAACGAGATTAAACGGTGTTTTTTTTTACCCCTTCAGACATATGAAGGAGGTGATTATATGACATAGCTAACTTAAAAAAATTAAAAAAAGAATTTATTTAGGAGGGATTTATGGGAAAAGTAATAGCACGTATACCACTTACTGGTGGACCAAAAGGTGGTAAAACCAAAGTAAAAGAAGAAATCAAAAAATTAATTGAAAAGAAATATGGATATAGAGTATTTCTAGTTCCGGAGACAGCAACTGAAATAATCGGGGCAGGATTTATCCCGGCGGAAGAGCCAGATGATAATGATTCAATTAAGACACAGTTATATGTCAATACAAACTTAGTATTTCAGCAGATAATACTAAATTTACAACTTGAGAAAGAAAAATCATATGAGTTGGCAGCTCAGTCATTTCCAGAAGATGCGGTTATAATATATGACCGTGCAGTTATGGATAACAAAGGATACCTAATGATGAGATTTGGAGATAATGGAATCTTTGAAGACATGCTATCAAAACATGGCTTAACAGTAGATGAGATAATGTCAAGGTATGATACAATCTTAAGCCTAGGAACGAGTGCAAGAATAACGGATTTTAATACGAATGCGCTTGATGATAATACGATTAGGATAGAATCAGGAACGGATGAAGCTATGAAAGTTGATTACTTTGTATCGAAAGCATGGGAAAAGCATCCGAATTATGTAAGGATAGAGGCAAAAGCAAGCTTTGAAGAGAAAGTTGCAGCGGTTTTAGAAGAAATCGAGAAAGCACTTGATAGAGCAAAAGTTAAAAAGTTGGGTGCTATTATAAAACCCGATTAAATATATTTTACTTGAGCTTGATTTGTGTTAAAATATAAGTGGATGTCCTCGTAGCTCACCAGGATAGAGCAAAGGTTTCCTAAACCTTAGGTAGTAGGTTCGAGTCCTATCGGGGACACCATTTATTGTTTTTCAGGAGGTGTTACTCTTGGCATATGAATATCATGAAGAAATTGTTAATGAAAATAAAGTAGAAGATTTCTTTAAAAATGTTAATTTTGTTGGATATATTTTACCAGATGGTAAAATTTATAGAGCTAAAGACCACAATATTGAATCAATGACTTCATTTTTTAATATGACAATAGAGAATTTATTAAGTAATTACGCAGATAAAAATAAATTCTTAGAAGCTTCAACTAATGATCAAATTGGTGATATTCTTTTGAATTATTTCAGAAATGTTAGTTATGAAGAAGTAGTTGCTCTGAATCAATTCATCAAACAAAATAATCTGTCTTTAAGTGACATTCTGGTTGCATATTTTAGATGTCATTTAGTAACTAGAACTAAGAAAGAAATATTGACATCAGCTAATGATTTTAGACCATTTCACAATTACATATTGATGGGATTTAATATCAGAAAAATCGATAAAATGTTATATAAAGATAAAAGTTTTTATTTCATCGATGATAGAAGATTAGAAAATGATTATTATCTTGATGAAATGCATAAATTAATGGCTGAGACTAGAGAAGATGAAAGAAATTTGTTCTTTAGATAGGAGAAATATGGAAACACAAAGGTATATAAAGGCATCAATTGGTGGATTACTAGGTGGTTTATTGTTTGCTTTACCATGGGTTTTAGTCTTCCTTTTTTCCCCAATAAGTCTTCCTTTTTTGGCCTTTTTAATTGCTCCTGGGGTAAATAAGGGTTACCGCAAGTTCAAAGGTAGAGTGAATAAAGTATTGCCTAAATTTATAATTGGAATAAGTGTGTTTGTTTTGATTTTGATTTATTTTTTAATATTTCCACTTATAACTGCTAATTTGGCAAATATTTTTAGCTTGAATTATTGGCAATTTATGCTTAGAGAAACCATTATTTCACTTTTATGTGCAATAGTTGGCATTTATAAAACAGTTGAAGATATTTTATTTGAAATTGGATTAAGATACTAGGGAGTGATCAAATGCAAAGATATTTTGCTTTAGATAAACGTGATAATATATTTATTCTAAGAGAAAATGATTACTATCATATTAAGGTCGTTATGCGTTTAAAAATAGGCGAGAAAGTAGAAGTTGTCTACGAAAACAAGCCATATTTAAGCAAAATAACTGATGATTATCAAATTGAAATGATTGAAGAAATTCCATCAAAAGAGTTAAACATAAATACTGTTCTTTTGTTACCTTTGTTAAAAGAGCAAAAAATGGATTTAATTTTGCAGAAAGCAACTGAACTTGGGGTTTCAGAAATAATTCTTTTCAATGCTAAAAGATCAATTATAAAATTTGATGAAAATAAAGAAGCAAAGAAAATTGAAAGATGGAAACGTATTTGTAAAGAAGCCTCTGAGCAATCAAAAAGATGTACGATTCCAGAAATAAGATTTGTTAAGAATATAAATGAATTTTCCAAATTGGATGGACTTAAATTAATTTGTAGTACAATAGAAGACACTAACAACTTAAAAAAGGTTTTACAAGCTAGTAAAAAATGTGTTAAAATTAATATGATAGTTGGACCAGAAGGAGGATTTGATCCGAATGAAGAGAAGGATCTTATCAACTTGGGTTTTACACCGGTAACACTTGGTAACACGATAATGCGAGTTGAAACGGTGCCAATATTCCTTCTAAGTGTTTTAAACTACGAGTATATGGAGTGATATTAATGATTTTAGCAACTCAATTTACGGAATTTTATATAGTCGCGATAGTTGCAGTTTTAATAATTGCTGTCGCTTTACTTATCTACTATATTGTTACAGGTAGAAAAGCTAAAAATGAAATTCCAATTTCACCTAATTTTGAAACAAAAAATGTAGAACAAAAAGTTCCACAAATAGTTCAAAATGAGGTAGTTCAAGAAAAAAAACCAGAAGTTGTCAAAGAAACTATTCCAGAGGTAAAACCAATAGATGAGAATGCTGGTCAAAAAGCTATCGAAGAAGCTAAAACAGATAATAGTATTCAAACATTGTTAAACCAAATGCAACAAGATTTAGATAAAAATAATAATGAAGATTATGCTGAATCAATTGCACGTTATGAAGATGATGAAGAAGCAAATGCAATCATAAGTTATACTGAATTAATGAAGTATAAAGAAAATCATGAAAAAGACATTGTTTTAGAAGATAAAGGATTAGATGAAATCAAAGAAGTTATAAAAGAAAAAGAAGTTGTAAATCCAAAAGAAGAAGTGAAAAAATTCAAACGTAGTGAATTTATTTCTCCAATATTTGGTTATAATGAAGATGCTAATGTAACATATCGTGAAATAAAAAGGCCACCTCGTAAAGAACCAAAGCCTATTGAAAAAAGCGATGAGTGGGAATCTGACCGTATGCTAAGAGATTTAGAAGATGATGCGGCAGAAGTAATTGAAATTGAGGAAAAAAAGGAAAAGTCAGAAGAAATTGACAAAAATAAGAACTTTTTGGACGCATTGGTTGATTTTAGAAATAAATTGAATTAAAATAAGCTCTCAAGCTTATTTTTTGAAAGAAGTGAATTTATGAAATTTATCATCTATAATCTTGGATGTAAAGTTAATGCTTATGAGTCCAATGTTATGACCGAAAAACTAGAAGCTTCTGGGTTTAAACTTACAGATAATTTGGAAGATGCTGATATTGCAATCGTGAACACGTGTACTGTAACTAATACAGCTGATAATAAATCTCTTAAGTTATTACGTCAGATTAGAAGAGAAAAGAAAGATATTATCTTAATTGCAGTTGGTTGTCTAGTTCAAGTAAACAAAGATGTTTTAAGAGAAAAAGCAGATGTTGATATCGCGGTAGGTAATGTTGGTAAGAGTAGAATAGTCGATTATATAAATGAATATTTAAACAGTAATCAAAGAAAAGAAGAGGTATTAGATGTAATGCACTCTGGTTTCGAAGATATGAAACTCAATAATTTTGATAAGACTAGAGCATTTGTAAAAATACAAGATGGTTGTAATAACTATTGTAGTTATTGCATAATACCTTATAGTAGAGGAAATGTTAGAAGTAAAAATAAGGAAACTATCTTTGAAGAAATAAGAGAATTAATTAAAAATGGTCATCAAGAAATAGTATTGACTGGTATTCATACAGGACACTATGGTTCTGAATTCAAAGATTATGATTTTGCTGATTTATTAAATGATATTTTGAAAATAAAAGGTTTATTAAGACTTAGGATTTCCTCGATTGAGATAGTTGAATTAAACGATAAATTTATGGAAGTTTTAAGAAATAGCAAAGTATTAGTAGATCACTTACATATTCCTTTACAATCAGGTAGTAATGAAATACTTAAGTTAATGAACCGAAGATATGATTTGAACTATTTTGAAAATAAAATTGCTGAAATAAGAAAAATAAGACCAAATATATCTATTTCAACTGATGTAATCGTTGGTTTTCCTCATGAGACAGATGAACTATTTGCAGAAACAATAGACACTGTAAAAAGAATAGCTTTTTCTAAAATTCATGTATTTCCATATTCAAGAAGAAAAGGTACAAAAGCTGACTCAATGGATGGCCAAATAGAAGAAAGTATCAAAAAGGAAAGATCAAGGATACTTGTTAGTGTTTCAAAAGAACTAGAGATTAATTATATGAATAGATTTTTAAATACTGAAGTAGAATTTATTCCCGAAACATATAAAAATGGTTTTATATATGGTCATACTGGAAATTACTTGAGTATTAAAATGGCTGGCAATAAAAGTGACTTAAAATTACCAAAAAAATGCAAAATAAAAGAATTACAGTATCCATATTTAATTGGAGAGTAATTCTCTATGCCGTGATAGTATAATGGCAATACGAAGCCATGGTAAGGCTTAACTCGGTGTTCAATTCACCGTCACGGCACCATTATGATTTCATGCGAACACAATGTGTTCGTTTTTATATTATTTAATAGTTAAAAATATGTTATAATATATAACCAGGGGATTTTAGTATGGAGACAATCAAATTTAGAGAAATTATTGAATTGTTTTTGACTAGAACTATATACGAAATAAAGTCAGAATCCGAAGTTCCAAATATTAATTTTAAATTTGATGATAATGGTATTTATATTTTTAAAAATATTATTGAAAAACCATTTGTGAAAGAAGGTTATTGGACACCAAATGCTACTCAAAAAGATTTAGACTTTATTTTATATGGCAATAGCGATAATTGTCTAACAATTCATGTAAAAGATAGCGTAGTTTTCTTTACAAATTTAGTAAATATTACTAATTCTTTAATAAAATTATATGAATTTTATGGTATTAAATCGTCTGCTAGAAATTTAGCAATGCATCTAATGAGACGAATATGGCTTCGAATGGGCGTTGAAGATTTTAAAAATGTTGAGTTATTTTTATCAAATCAACTTCAATTTGTAAATAATAAATACCTTGATATTTGTATTCCTAAAAGAATTACTTCATTTTATGACTATGACGTTTTTGTTCAAACAATAGTTAATAGTACATTTGATGAGACAACTAGAAGTATGATTTTTACTATTAATGATAGTGGCGAAACATACGAATTACCCCATGTTCTATATGATGTGGATGATAATGGTATTTGTTATATTTATGGTGTTCAGAGTACCAATAGTCAAAAAAGCAAATTAATTGAAAGAAAACTATATAAACTTAATAAAAATATAGATAATCCCAATGTTCATCCAAGTAAAGTTTATGCTTTAATTTTTTTTGTTAATCAATTACAGAGGAAAGGTATAACAAGAATTATTGTTCCTGGAATGCAAGTTTTATCTTATCGATATCATGAATTATTATCTTTAAAAGCTAAAAATGATTTAATTGAAGCTAAAAAACAATTAGAAGAATCACCAAAAGATGCTTATTTTCAAAAAAAATATGAAAGAATTAAAAAATGGTATAATAGAGTTTATAATAAAGAAGATTTAATTAGTTATTTAAAAACTGAAGAATTGTTTAATTTAATGTATAGAATTATAATGCATAATCCAAATATAGAAATAATGAATGAAGTAATTATTCAAGGTGATTGTTTAAAAATGAGGATTAAATAAAAGTTATTTATTTGTTATATAATTTGCAAGTTTTTGTTATAAAAATGTTTACTTAATCTAAATCCAAGAGTAGAATTAATTTTGTAATGAAACGAGACTATGGTGTTCAGTAGTTGTCGGCTACAGGCACCATTAGTAAAAAAATCACACATTAGTGTGATTTTTATCTTGAATTTTTTTTGGCCTCTTGCTTTAATGCTGCTTCTTGTCTTTTAATTGCCATTATAATTTCTTCTTTTGACCAAACATCTTTTTTTTCTAACAAATATCTACCTGAAGAGTAAACATTTATTAAAGGAATTTCAAATTCTATTAAGGCTGCAGCTATGAATTCTTCCATTTCTTTTGTTTGTTCTACTGGAACATAGAAATCAAAACCAAAAAACTCTGGTTCACCATTAACAATGTTTTCTGGTTCATTTGGAATACAATCGGCACCTACTTGAGTGCATTCTATTAATTCATTTTTCATAAATTATTCTCCATTTCTTATAAAAGTTTCTCTTTGACTTTTTCCTTAATTTGCTTAGTACTTTTATCAAAACATTTTAATAGATTAGAATTTCTTCTATATATTTCTTTTAGTAATTCTTTTTGCAATCTAAAATATTCTTGATTAGATATGAATGATGTAGTAGTTAGACCAAATTCATTTATATGATCGCGTATTTGCTCGAAATTATATTCCGAGAAGAAAACATCCCAGAATGAGCGATATTCTACAAAATAACTATTGTCAATTGCGTGCATTCTATATTTGCTTTCAAATGTAAGTAATGAGTCATTGGCAATGTCATATCCATATAATGCATCTTCATATTTTATCAAATTAACAATATGATTTGAGCGCTCAGCCATATTACTAGTGATTCCACAAAAAGTCAAATTATGATTGAATATCTTTGCAAATATATCTACATAAAACGATGCAAAATCGCGGCAGCATCCTTGACCTAAAATGATGTTTATCCCATTGAAATATTTAATATTGTCGCTATGTACACTTTTCGAAACAAATTTTCCTTTGGATGAAAAATAACCATTTTTAATCAAACTTCTAATTAAAAGTGCAGTTTCAAGCTCATTTCTTATTTTTAAGTCATGAAATAATTCTTGAATTAAAGCAATATATTGATAATATATATTGAGTGCCTCAAAATTATTAAAAAATTCAAGTTGCTTTCCATTTTTAGCAATTCCTTTTATTCGGTTAAAAATATTTTGATTAATTAAAACTTTTCCTTTTTCAGTTTCTAAATATATTTTTTGATAAAATAAATCACATTTCCCATCAGCAACATCTATGCATAAACTATCAAATTCAGCTTCATCCGTGATCACTATATCTTTTTGCAAATTCATCATAATGTGTATTATTATAGCATATAAATAATAAAAGTGTATATGATAATTTGCTTCAATTTGATTATTATGGTATTATATCTCTCTATGAAAAGGGGGACATATATGGAGGACCTAAAAGAAATAATAGGAGCAGTCAAAGAAAATGTAGATTTCATGGAAAGATTGGAATTTAAATTAACTCCATCTTTAACATGTGAAAATTATGATTTGATTTATCCTTGGACTAATGAAGATATAAATGGCTCTTTAAAAGCTGCAAATGTGAAGCCAAATTCAGGATTAACAGTTCTTTCAAGTGGCGATCATCCTTTTAACTTAGTCACAATTGGAGCAACTAATATTGATACGTTTGACTCAAATAGCCTTACTGAATTCTATGCCTTAGGATTTAAAAGAGCAATGATATTAAAATATAACTATAGTCAATTTAAAAGAAATATGGCAAATATTTTAGCAGGTAGAATTAGCTTCGATGATGTTAACGAACTCATAAAAGGATTATTCCCATATATGGAAGAAAGACATCGATTGTTCTTTCAAGAATTGATTGATTATACTTATAAAAAGAAGTTACCAGTTAAGAATATAATTGACTTTCTAGTTCGTGATGAACACGATATTTGGAAATTTCAATTAAACGGTAATAACTTCTTGTTGAATGAAAAAAATTATGATATTTTAAGAGCAAATCTTGCTAGAGCAAATATCACATTTAAAAAATTAGATGCCCTTAATCTTCAAAGTGAATTTAAAAATAATAAATATGATATTATTATGTTATCAAATATATTTGATTATTTCTTCCGTTTTTCACGCTTTTCTTGGACATATGAAGTAATTCTTAGTTATGAAAGAGAACTTGAAGCCCTTTTAGGCAAAGATGGAGTATTATTTTTATATTATGTTTTTAAAACACCAGCTCCTGATGGACAAATATATCCATTTAATAAATGTAATATAATTCCTGAACACTTAAAAGAGGAAGAACTAGTTAGATTTCATAATTGCTACGGAAGTGACAGTTTAGTTGTTCTTAAAAGAGAAGGAAGTAAAGAAAGAACTTTAAAAATATAAATAACTCATTTATGAGTTATTTTCTTTTTCACTTTTTTGTGATATTATTATCTTAGAATAGAGGAGGATTGTATGAAAAAAATATTGAGTTTAGTAATTATCCTAGGATTTTCTTTTTTATTAACTGGTTGTGGAGGACCTGATGAAACTTGGAATGGAGTTTATACAAATGGTTCAGATTATTCAATTCTAATTTATACTGCAGATAATGAAAAAGCATCAATTGCTGTTATGCAAAAAGGAGAAAATTTTACATTTTATCCTGTTGAATACCCAAATTATTTGAAAGTTTCTGAAAAAGAATTAACTACTATTATGGGAGAACCAGTAAAAGTAGTAAAAGATGGCCTTAAGATAGTTGTAAGCCTTGAATCTGAAGAAAAGGGTGTTTGGACAAATATAGAAGGAGAATACACTAAAATAAAGAATGTCAAAGCATTTGATTTAAGACAATTTTAAGTACAGAAATGTACTTTTTTTGTTGACAAAAACATATTCTTTTATGTATAATACTTATGAATTTTTGAGAACTTTGGCGAAAACACTTGCCAAAAGTCATCAAATACGATATACTTTAGTAGTCGCAGATTTAAATGGGCTTGTAGCTCAGCTGGTTAGAGCGCACGCCTGATAAGCGTGAGGTCGATGGTTCAAGTCCATTCAGGC
>CAMVNN010000015.1 GCA_947168865.1 uncultured Bacillota bacterium | reverse complement strand
AACAAATGTAAGTCTACTCATTAAATTAGTAATTATGGTAATTATTACGGCCACACTCGCGATGTTTAAAACTCATGGAGGATTTAATATCAACGAATTTACAATTGATGACTTTTTTAATAAATTCCTTTTAGTAGGAATAGAAGAAGAGATTATTTTCCGAGCTTTATTATTAAATGGACTATCCAAGAAAGAAAAATTTATTAAGGCATCTTTTATTACTTCTGTTATATTTGCCTTAATTCATGTTCCATTATATATAAGAAGTGGTTTAATTTTAACTTCTATTTTAATTAATATATTTAAAATAATATGTATTAGTTCAGTATATAATTACATATTTAAAGAATCTAAATCTTTATGTCATATTTTAATTGTACATAGTTTATGGGATCTATTATTTTTTATGTTTATTGAATAAAAAAAGATAAATTTTACAATTTATCTTTTCTTTATGCAACTTTAACGTCTTTTTTTGCTGCACGCATTTCACGAGCACTCATTCTTACTGTAACGCCGTTAACAGCAACTTTTTGTAAGTTTACTTTTTGAGCATGCTTTGTAGCATTACAAGCATGACTTCTTCTATTTCCGTGTAATGGTGTTTTAGTTGTACATTTTCTAGCCATTTTAACACTCCTTCCAGATATATCTCTTTGCTCTAATAACTTTATCATAATATTAGTTAGAAGTCAAATATTTATTAACAAAAACTTGAATTTATAGTACAATTGAACTAGGAAGTGATAGTATGATTACACCTTTAAATATTAAAACTGAATATAGTTTACTATCAAGCATGATTAAGATTAAAGATTTAATCGATTTTGCTTTGAAAAACAATTTAAAAGTGCTTAATATCACTGACAATAATATGTTTGGAGTAATGGAATTTTATAATGCTTGCATGAAGAATAATATAAAGCCAATTGTTGGCTTAGAAGTTTCTTTAAATGGAAAGAATTTTATTCTATATGCTAAAAGCTTTAAGGGTTATAAAAATCTTATAAAAATCACTTCTAACGAAAAAACAATTGCATATTTAGAAGAGTATGCGAGTGACTTAATATGTATTGTTCCATTTGAATCAAAAGAATTATATGAATTATTATCTAAAATATATGAAGAAATTTTTATCTCTTTTAAGAATGAAGAAGAAAGATATTTAATAAAAGAAGAAAATAAACTTTATATGAATAAAGTTCTATATTTAAATAAAGAAGATCAAGATTATATAAAATATTTGTATGGAATCCGTGATGGTCTAAAAGAACCATTTGATTTTGAATTAAATGATTTACACTTAGATTTAGATAATCCTTTAACAAATGAAAATAATAAATATGTTATTGATAATTGTAATTTGGTTTTAGAATACGAAAAAAATCTCCTTCCTATTTATAAATGTCCAGATAATATGGATAGCTATACTTATTTGAAAAAGCTATGTATTGAAGGATTAAAACGCATATTTGGTTCTAAAGTAGGATCTTTATACCAAGAAAGACTAAAATATGAGTTGGATATTATCAATAAAATGGGATTCTGTAATTATTTTTTAATTGTTTATGATTATGTTAAATTTGCTAAAGATAATGGTATTTTAGTAGGTGCAGGTAGAGGAAGTGCAGCGGGCTCACTTGTTTCTTATTTATTAAATATAACTGAAATTGATCCACTTAAATATAATCTTTTATTTGAGCGCTTTCTTAATCCAGAACGTATAAGTATGCCAGATATTGATATTGATTTTGAATTTAATAGAAGAGGCGAGGTAATAGATTACTGCATTAAGAAATATGGAGAAAAAAGAGTTGCTCCAATCATTACATTTGGAACTCTAGGGGCCAAACAAATAATTCGTGATCTTGGAAGAGTCATGAATATTGAAATCGAATATTTAACCAGTTTTATAAATTCAGAATTATCTTTAATTGATAATTATAACTCTAATGAAAAATTGAAAAAATTCTTAAAAATAAATGATGATATTAGAAAATTATATAAAGTTGCAATGAAACTTGAAGGAATTAAAAGGCATACTTCTATTCATGCTGCTGGAATTGTCATGTCAGAAGTAGATCTTGATGAAGTAATTCCTCTTGCAAAAAACCACGAGGAATTCTATATTACAGGTTATTCAATGGAATATTTAGAAAAATTAGGTCTTTTAAAAATGGATTTTCTTGCCCTAAAAAATCTTACTTTAATTAATGATACATTAAAAGACTTAGAAAAAGATAATATCCAAGTTGATTTGACAAATGTTCCTTTAAATGATAAAAGAACAATTGAAATATTTAAGAATGCTAAAACAACTGGAATATTTCAATTTGAATCAACTGGAATGATGAATTTCTTAAGAAAATATAAACCTGATACTTTTGAAGATATTGTTGCAGCAATTGCTTTATATCGTCCTGGTCCAATGAAAAATATTGATTCATATATAAAGAGAAAAAACGGATTAGAAAAAATTGACTATATAGATGATTCATTAGTAGATATATTGAAACCAACTTATGGAATTATTGTATATCAAGAGCAAATAATGCAAATTGCATCAATAATGGCCGGATATACTCTTGCTGAAGCTGACTTACTTAGAAAGGCAATGAGTAAGAAAAAAGAAGAAATATTGCTCGCTGAAAAAGAAAAATTTATAAATAATAGTATTAAACGTGGACATGAAAGAATAAAAGTAGAGAAGGTCTACAATTTGATTTTGAAGTTCGCGGAATATGGATTTAATCGTGCACATTCTGTTGCATACTCTAAAATAGCTTTTGAAATGGCTTATTTAAAAGCTCATTATTACAAATATTTCATGAAAAATTTACTTACTATGGCTAGTGGAAGTGATAAGACAAAAGAGTACATTTATGAATGCAAAGAAGCAGGACTAGAGATATTAAAACCTAATGTTTTAACAAGCGAGAATAATTTTAAGGTAGAAGAATTAGGCTTAAGATTTCCACTTTCTGCTATTAAAAATATTGGAGTTACAGCTGTAAATACAATTATCAAAGAGCGTGAGAAAAGCAACTATACTGACATATTTGATTTTGTAAATCGCGTGTATGGTAAAAGTGTTAATAAAAAGACTTTAGAGGCTTTGGCATTATCAGGAGCATTAGTTACATTTGGATATAATGCTAAGACTATTGTTGAATCTTTAGATGAACTTATAAATTATGCAGAGATTGCTTCATATAATGATGAAATACCAAAACCAATTTTGGAAATAAAAAAAGATTATACTAAGAAAGAACTAATGGAAGCAGAATATCAATCATTTGGATTCTATTTAAGTAATCATATAATTACAGAATATCGAGCAAAATATAATAATCATTTAAAAATAAATGAAGTTGGACGTTTCTTTAATAAAAATATTGAGTTAATTGTTTATGTTGATCGAATTAAAGAGATTAACACAAAGTCAAATAATAAGATGATTTTTATAACAGGTACTGATGAAACTAGTAAAATAGATATTGTTGTTTTTCCAACGGTATATGAAGATCTAACCAATCTCGAAACAGGCGATATTCTGATAATAGATGGACGTGTTGAAAAACGTTTTGACAAATATCAAATAGTTGTAAACAAAATTGTCAATCAAATTAAAGATTAAAAAAGTTGTCATAAAAGGTTGACAATTTTTTTCTGTAGTGATAATATATATTTGAGGGTAAGATACTGGTACTCTTGAAATCACTGCTGAAATAGCTATAAGGTTTCGCATCATCAGTTATTGGTATGTTCGTGATGTAAGACAAGTTTGTCTTGGGGTATGAAACATATCCAAAATCAAATTTAGCCCCCAAAATATATTTGAAAAATTTTGTTAAAATCATATTTAAATCCCCAATTATTTATCTATTTAAATACATACTTAAGTATAGTTGTATTTTTATAATAAATTTTTATATTTATCTATCTTTAATGAAATTGCTAATAATTATTTATATTGAATTAATTAACTTTAATCAATATAAATAATTATATCAAATATATAATATTGAAAATCTCAATATTATATATTTATCAAAAAATTATTTATTTTTTATAATTAATTTTATTTAAAAATTATATAATTCAAATTAGAATATATAAAAAATACAAATAAAATAATTTAAATCTTTAAATAATTTCTTATATTAAATATATTTTAAACTAAAATAAGTGCTAGATTTTATTCGGTTCTTATCGCTCAAAAGGAAAGTAAATGATGTTTTGTAAGCACAGTTTAACGCTCTTAACATTATGGTGGCTTTCCTTTTTTCGTGCCCAAAATCGACATTTATTTTAATTAACAAGGTTTAATATAGCATTGGAGGTTAATATGAAAAAACTTATCAATGCTGTTTTTCTTATAATTTATGCTGTTGTTTCATTATATTTAATTGTTCTAACTCATAAATTTTTAGAAATAAAAGAACTCTTGATGATTATCAGCTTCTTATTATTAATTGAATTATTATTTATATATTTATTAAAAAATGATATTTTATTATTTTTCTCATATCCTTGTATTCTGTTAGTTTTAATATGTTTATTTACTATTAATAATCAAAATAGTGATCTAATTTCATTTTCATCTAAAATTCAAGATAATGAAGAAGAAATAGTTCCAGTATTTACTAGTAATAGTAATATAGATTTATTATATTTATTTTCAGATAATATTAATATTGTTATGGGAGTTAACAAGAATACTAAACAAATAGTAATGATAAATATTCCAGAAAATTACTATGTTTCTTTTAAAAATGAATATGATATAATTTCAAACATAAATAAATATGGAATAACGAGTTCCATTAAATCATTAGAAAAATTACTTGGAAATAGAATAAATTATTATATTAAAGTAGACTTTAATAAATTAGGCGAATTAATTGATAAAATAGGAGGAATTGAGGTATATTCAAATTATAATTTTGTTTCATTTGGGTATGAATTTAAAGAAGGTTTAAATAAATTAAATGGAGAAGAAACCAAAATATTTATTAGTTATAATAATCCTTTAATGGGAGGAAGTAGAATAGAATGTGATAATCAAATTAAGGTTTTGGAATCGATTATAACTAAATTATCAAAAAACAATGAATTTCTAAATTATTTAGATGAGTTGAAAAAAACGATTAAAACTAATATTCCTTCATCAGTAATTATGAGATTTATAAAAGATCAAATGCTTTATAATCATTCTTGGAATAATGTCAATTATATATTAGATGGAAGCGATGAATATGAATATACTTATTCGTCAAAATGTTGCAAATTAAACGTAATTAAACCAGATGAAATGACTATCAATACTGCCATTACAATGTTTGAATATTTAGAATCTGATGGTATTTTTAACTAGCACATGTTATAATTGTCTTGGTGAAATTATGGAATTAATTAAAAAAAATTATATTTATTTTATAATAGCAATCGTTTTTATAATTATTATGGTGTTTTTAATTCCAACCAATAAGGAAGAATATCCATCTTCAGATATTACTATAGTAGGCGATTCTAGAATGGTTGGATTATGCTCTTATACTTGGTATAAGAAAGAAAAGGGAGCTTGTATTGCTAAAACTTCTATGGGTTATAGTTGGCTTATAAATGATGCAATATCAAAAGTCAGATCGTTAGATAGTGATAAAAAGAAGAATATCGTTGTTAATCTTGGCGTTAATGATTTATATAATATCAATAATTACATAAAAAAATATGAAGAATTAGCTACTGATGATTGGAAAGGTTCACGAATATTTCTTTTGTCAATAAATCCTACTAAATATGGATATGATAAATTGAATAAAGAAATTGATGAATTTAATGAAAACTTGCAAAAAGCATTTGATAATTATGATAATGTATTTTATTGTGATACAAATAGTTATTTAAAGAAGAATGGCTTTGAAACTTCTGATGGATTACACTATGATAATAAGACTTCTCAAAAAATTTATGAGCAGATTAAAAAATGTGTTTACAATTGACAAAATAAGGTAAATATAATAAAATTAACTTGAAAGCGAAGAACTAGAGGAGTAAATATAATAATCCTTTCAGAGAGCAGTTGTTTGGTGAAAAACTGTAAGTGAATTATATTGAATGGACTAGTGAGTTAATTAATGAAATTTTAGTACTTAATTACGGATTAAACCGTTATCAAAATAAAAGAGCAGATGGCTAAACTCGAATCTTTTGGAAGTTCGAGTTTTTTTGTTAAGGAGGATATATGAAAAGAATACTTACGGGTTTAAAACCAACAGGAGATTTAACTCTTGGAAATTATATTGGTGCTATCAAGCAAATGATTAAAATGCAAGACGAATATGAATCATACATTTTTGTTGCTGATTTGCACGCATTGACTGTACCTCAAGATAGAGAAGAATTAAGAAGAAGAATAAGAAATTTTATTGCAATGTATATTGCATGTGGAATTGATCCTAGTAAAAATGTGATATATGTGCAATCAGATAATGAATTCATTCCATGCATTTCATGGATACTAGAGTGTTCAACATATTATGGTGAAGCATCAAGAATGATTCAATTTAAGGAAAAATCTAAGGGTAATGCCAACTTCTCAATTGGACTCTTAACTTATCCAATATTAATGGCAGCGGATATTTTGTATGTTGATGCTGATTATGTTCCTGTTGGAATAGATCAAAAACAGCATGTTGAACTTGCTCGTGATATCGCGATTCGTTTCAATAATAAATATGGAAAAACATTTAAAATTCCAGAACCACTTATAAATAGCTTTGGAACTAAAATAAAAGATTTAAAAGATCCAACTAAAAAAATGAGTAAATCAGAAGAAAATCCTGCTGGAGTAATTTCTTTATTTGATGATAAAGAAGTTATTAGAAAAAAGATAATGTCAGCAACTACTGATTCCGAAATGCGTATTATCTTCGATGAAGAAAAAAAGCCAGGAATAAGTAATCTAATAAATATTGTTGTTTCTTTAACAGATAAAAGTATAAAAGAAGTTGAAGAAATGTTTGATGGTAAGAATTATGGTGAATTTAAAAGATATGTGGCCGATGTTGTAGTTGAAAAGATAGGGAGTATTCAAGAAAAATATAATGAATTAATCAATAGTAAAGAACTCGATGAAATTTTAGATAAAGGAGCATTAAATGTTCGTACAATTGCTGCAGCAAAATATAAAGAAATGCGTGAGAAAGTAGGAGTTGTGAGGTAACATAAAAAATCTATTTAATCAAGTAGGACTAAATACTTCTTATACTGTTGTAACAATTTTGTTTTTCTTACTTATTGCCCTTGGAATAGTATATCCAGCATCAGAATTTTTTACAATTGATAATTTATCAAATACAATATCTGAAGTTCCAATTGATCAAATAATAAATAACGAAAATGGAGAACCTGAGATTTATACATACTTAGCTAAACTTGGATTATCAAAAGAAAATATATATACATTTTTAGATAAAATTAGTTTTAAAAAGATTCTTGGTGAAAATCTAGGATCAAAAATATTAAATAAGATAAATAATTTTAAAATAAGACTCCCAGATGAAAATCAAATTACAGATTTTATCTATAACAACATACAATTTTTAAGAAAAATATTTTTCTTTGAAGTTAGCAGAGATTCTGTTTATCAAGTTGTACACAAGAATTATGATTTTATAAGAGGATTATTAGATAGTATATCAGATAAACTTGACTTTTCAGGATTTGAAGGCCTAAAAAAAATATCTAAATTTGTTCGCAAGGGAGCAGTTTATTTAATAGAAGCAGGAATTGCAATATGTGTTTTTCTAATAGTAATTTTCAGAGCAAGTATATATAAATGGTTGATGTGGGTTCATGCTGTAACTTTATTAGTAGGAGCAATATTCTTAACTCTAGGTTCTATTGGAAGTAAATTAATTTATGCAATAATAGAAAAGCTAAAAATATTATTTCTATTTGAACCATTTGCAACATACTTTACTAAGAGTATGATTAAATATGGAATAATACTATTAATAATAAGTGTTGTTTCACTTATATTACATACAATAATTAAATTGGCCATTACTAAAAGAAAAAAAGAAGAAAAAGAAATGAATAAAAAATTAAAAAAGCTTTAGGATAGGAGAAATTTATGAAAAAAAGTAGTAATGTTATTGGAATTATTTTATCAATATTAGTTGTAATTGTGTTCTTTGGACTTGAATTCTTATTAGGTATAGAACGTCCAATAAATAAGACTATGGAAGTTGAAAACTTAGCAATTCTTATGGAAGACATTGATATTGAAAGAATATTCCGTGATGAAAAAGGAAAAGAAAAACCTCAAGGAACAAGAATCTATAATTATTTTGCAAAAATAGGTCTTCCAAGAGAAGATGTAGATGACGTAGTTAAAGATAAAGCATTTAAAAGAATAATTGGTAAATACTTGGGCTCTATGTTCGTACATGGGGTAGCAGGAACAGAAGTTGTTTATCCAACTAAAGGTGAAATTGTTAATTTCATTCATACAAACTATGCTCGTTTTAAAAAAGTAACTGAGTTTCCAGAAGATTATGATCAAGAAGAAATAACGAGAATAGTTAATGAAAACTATAAGAATGTAAAATATGAGTTAGATGAACTTTCAAAAGACATCAAATGGGATAAAATAAGCAATGTTGATTTATTAAAACAAATTATGACAACTAAAACGATTCTATTGATAGGTGGATTAGTTTTATGTATAGTCTTATTGATTCTTTTCAGAAAGAGTTTATATATTTGGTTAAAATGGGTTGGTATTCCAACTATTATCAATGGTTTGATACTATTAACTGGTGGCTTTATTGGAAAAGAAATTATCAAATTATTTGCAGATTTTAGTAATTATGATTTTATACTAAATCCTATAGTAAATGATATCTTAAAAAATATGCGCATATTTGGCATTATTGAAATTGTTTTAGGAATCATTGCTTTAGTTGTATACTTTGTCATTAGTAAAAATAGTAAATCTAAAAAAGAAGAACCAAAAGAAAATAAAAAAGAAGAAACTAAAGAAGAAAAATAGAAGCTTTTTATAAAGCTTCTTTTTTTAATGTAAATAGACATTATAAAAATTGACTTTACCTTTATAAATGAATTAAAATTATTGTATAGGTGGTAGAATGAAAAGGGTATTAAAAATAATAGGTGCAATACTTTCGGCATTCCTTTTAATTCCGATGTTTGCTTTAGAACTTCTATTATTCGCGAATTTAATTCTAAATAGTTTAATCTCTAGTGATAATTTGGCTGAAACCTTAGAGCAGCTAATGACCTATAATAGAAGAAACAATACCACTTTAGTAACCATTGCATCACCTAATACTTATGGTAGTATAACAGCATCTAATGACAAGATTAATTATTCTTTAGTTGAAAATAAGATTAAAGAATACTTAGTAGATGCTGGTTTAAGTGAGGATGAAGCATTAGAAATTGTCAGGGATGAAGAAATTAAAAAAATTGTTAATAATTATCTAGAATCGGTCATTTTAAATAAAGTAAAAGATTCTAAAATAGAATATCCATCTAAAGAAGAAGTTAGAAAAATCATCAAGAAAAACTACCCGATTTTAAAAAAAATAAAGATGATTGAAGAAAAATATCCAGAGGATAAAATTGATGAATTTGTTGATGATACATATGAAGAAATGAAAGGTACACTTGAAGAAGTAGAAGATAGTGTCAATACTTCTGAAATTAAAGAGCTTGTTTATTTTAAAAAGTTTATCAATATTAATCCGCTTTTATTCATTCTTGGAATAATAGTTATAATTGGTTTAATAATGCTCTTTCGAATGAGCTTTTATAAATGGTTAGTATGGGCTAGTATTCCTACATTATTAAATGGAATTCTATACTCCTCTTTGGGACTATTTGGTATGAGAATTGTTACATCAATAGTTAATTTGGAAGATTATACTGATATTCTTGATCCGGTTGCTAAAAAAATGAGCACCTTGATGATTAGATATGGAATTGTCTCAATTATTATTACAATTATAATGATTGTTACTTATTCAATTGTTAAAAATAAATTAAAAGTAAAAAAGCATAAATAGCTTTTTTCTTTTGAAACTTTTTAGCACTTGCTATTGACAAGTGCTAATTGAGTGGTACAATATTAATTGTAGAAAAGAGGACAAAGATGAAAAAGAAAGCATTTAAAACTGAATCTAAGAGGATTTTAGATTTAATGATTAATTCTATTTATACAAACAAAGAAATATTCCTAAGAGAACTTATTAGTAATGCAAGTGATGCTATTGATAAACTCTATTTTAGATCACTTACAGATAAAAACTTAAAAGTAGACAAAGATAAACTTGAAATATTTCTTGAAAGAAATGAAGAAGAAAGAATTCTTACAATTAAAGACAATGGTTGTGGAATGACTATGGAAGAATTAGAAGATAACCTTGGTGTTATCGCTGAATCTGGGTCGTTGAAATTTAAAGAAGAAAATTCTAATCAAGAAGATGTTTCTATAATTGGTCAATTTGGTGTTGGATTTTATTCAGCATTTATGGTTGCTAAGAAAGTAGAAGTTATTTCAAAAGTACCAGGAAGTGAACATGCCTATATTTGGATGAGTGAGGGTGTTGATGGTTATACTTTGGAAGAAACTTCTAAAGATGATTATGGTACAACTATTAAATTATATTTAAAAGATGATACTGAAGATGAACATTATAGTGATTATTTAGAAGAATATCGAATTAGAAATTTAATCAAAAAATACAGTGATTATATCAAATATCCAATTAAAATGGAGGTTGAAAATAGTAAATTAGTTGAAGGAACTGAAGATAAGTACGAAAAAGTTCACGAAGTAATTACTTTAAATAGTATGACTCCACTTTGGAAAAAAGATAAGAATAATATTACTGAAGATGAATATAATAACTTTTACACTGAAAGATTTTATGACTATGAATCACCTTTAAAAGTAATTCACATGAATGTTGAAGGACTTCAAAGTTATAAGGCACTTCTTTATATTCCATCACATGCACCATATGATTTTTATACAAAAGAGTATAAAAAAGGACTTCAACTTTATACAAATGGTGTTCTTATAATGGATAAATGTGAAGAATTACTTCCTGATTACTATAGTTTTGTAAAAGGTGTAGTTGATTCAGATGATTTAAGTCTTAATATTTCGAGAGAGACTTTACAAAATGATAAAAATGTTAAACAAATTGCTAGATCATTAGAAACAAAAATTCATAATGAACTTTTAGATATGCTAAAAAATGAATTTGAAACTTATAAAAAATTCTTTAAAGCATTTGGTAATCAAATTAAATATGGAATTTATAATATGTATGGTATGAATAAGGAGAAACTAGAAGATTTGCTTATATTCTATTCTGCCAATAAAAAAGATTTTATCACATTAGAAGAATATGTAGAAAATATGGATAAAGATCAAAAAGCTATTTACTATGTATCTGGTGAGACTGTTGATAAAATTGATTTACTTCCTCAAGTAGAGCAAGTTAAAAAGAAAAAATATGATATTTTATATTTAACTGATTATGTTGATGAGTTTGCAATTCAAATATTGAATAAATATAAAGATAAAGAATTTAAGAATATAAGTGATGCTGAAACAGATTTTAGCACTGAAAAAGAAAAGAAAGCACTAGAAAAATTAAATAAAGAAAATGAAGAAATTATGAAATTCATGAAAGATGCTTTAGGTGAAGAAGTCGTTAATGTGAGATTAACAGATAAATTATCTAATCATCCAGTATGCTTAACAACAGAAGGTGAAGTATCAGTCGAGATGCAGAAAGTTATTAATGCAATGCCAACAGACGAACACATTCATGCATCACTAGTTCTTGAAATAAATAGTAAACACAAAATAGTTGATAAGATAAAATCACTTTACGAAAACGATAAAGATGAATTAAAAAAATATGCTAAGATTCTTTATTCTGAAGCTAGATTAATCGAAGGATTACCAGTTGAAAATCCAACTGAAATAAGTAGCTTGATTGTTGATTTGATTTCAAGATAAGTAGAAATACTTATCTTTTTTGGTTGCCTAAAATGTCAATTTAAAGTATAATTATTATGGAAAGTAGGAGATTGTTTAATGAAGAAAAAATGTTTATTTTTTATGACTTTATTCTTATTTTTATTCATGAATAAAGTTAGTGCGGCAACTTTTATTAATCGTATTGATATTAACTACGATACATCTAAAGTAAAGGTGAGCCCAGCTTATACTTATAACGAGTTAAAAAGTCAATTTACTCATGCTTGGGTAGTTGCAGATGATGCCAATTATTCAAAAGGGAACAATAATATTTGGCTTGATTATTGCCCAACGAGTGAAAGATGCACCGATGGTTGGAGTAATGACTATGGTATTAACGTTTTAGCTGAACGTTACACATGGGTTGATTTTGAAGTATTTGCTAAACCGTTCGGACTGGATAAAGAAAATCCAGATTATGACTTCGATAAAGATCATTTAGATGAAATCGATATTTATGTTAACGGAGTTAAACGCGATGATGCCATGGTTAGAGGTTACAACAACTCATGGCGTTTAGTTCATGTCTATATTCCAATAGAAGTTGATACTTCATCTTTTGTTAATAGCATCAAGGTTGCTAGTGAATACACAAATGTAGCTAAAGGTGAGACTGCTTTATTTGTAGCAGAAGTTTCATATTATGGTGAAGGCTATAATGAAGTAAACTGGACTATTAGCAATAATACAAGTGAAGATACTATTATTTCAGAAGATGGAATTTTAACTGTTGCTTTAGATGAAGAAGCAGAGAATTTAACTATTCGTGCAACTTCAACTCATGATGGAACTATATATGGTGAGAAATCTGTTAGAGTTTTAGATGCACTTTCAGTTGATAGTATTTCAGTTAAACCAACAGAACTTACAGTAGTTCCTGGTGCTGATGTTTGGCTTTCAGCAACTGTAACAGGTAATGCACCACATAATGTTATTTGGGAAATCTCGGGTGCAACAAGTGAAAATACCTATATTACGGAAGAAGGTAATCTAAAAGTTGCTTTGGAAGAAGAAGCAAGAACTTTAACAGTAACAGCAACAAGTTCATATGATGCAACTAAAAAAGCAACCGCAACAGTAACTATTAATGAAGGTAGAACCTATATTAATCGTATTGATATTAATTATGACACCAATGAAGCTTATCTAACAACTAGATCAACATATTCTGATGCTAGAGTAAAATTTAGAAACAATTGGGTAATCCCTGATGGTGCTCTATATTCAAAAGGAAACCAAAATATATATTTTTATTACTGTGAAACTAAAGAAAAATGCGATTTTAATGAAGCAACATTTGGTTCTAATGAAACTATACTAGATCGCTATACATGGGTTTTATTTGAAGTATATGCATCTCCATTTGGTTTAAATAACAGTAATCCAGTTAATGACTTTGATAAAGATAATTTAGACAAAGTTGAAGTTTATGTAAATGGAGTTAAACAAAAAGATGCTGTTGTAAAAAATTATAATAGTGGATGGCGTGCAGTTGATGTGTTATTCCCAGTAGAAGTATCTACTGCCAAAATATCTCAAGAAATGTACTTCAATTATGAGGAATACACAACTTATTATGAAGGGGATCAATTTAAAAATCCAATTTATCATACAACTGGTGATGGTGAAATAACTTATAGTTCATCTAATCCAGAAACAGCAATTGTTGATGAAAATACTGGTTATGTATTACCAAATGATATAGGAGAAGCAATCATTTATGCAACTGCTGCTGAAACTGATGATTATGCTTCAAAAACTATATCTTATAAAATAATTATTAAAAGAAAAGAAATAAATCCAACAGTATTAGTTGAAAATCAAGAATATACAGGAAATGAAATTAAACCTGAAATAACTGTTAAATATAATGACAAAGTTTTAGTAAAAAATGTTGATTATGAAGTTATTTATGAAGATAACATTAATGTTGGAAATGCTACTATAAAAGTTAAATCTTTAGATACAAGTAAATATTTATTTGAAAAAGATGTAACATTTTATATAGATAGAAAACCTTTAGTTGATGAAAACGTTATAGTACCAGAAATCATTGCATATGATAATGGTAGTCCACTTACACCAAATGTAACTGTTAAAGTTAATGGAAAAACATTGGTAAAAGATACAGATTATACTCTTTCTTATGGTAATCAAACGGCTAGTATTGGTTCTCATGTTACAGTTTATGTAAGTGGTACTGGAAATTATAAAGGAAGTATAACAAAAGAGGTTTTAGTTGAAGATCCAGCTTCATTAGAACTTGAAGTTCCAAATATTAAAATAGAAAAAGGAATAGGTAATAAATTAGTTTTAAATGTTTTAAATAATACAATAAGTGCTACTTATGAAATTTATAGAAGTACAAATAAAACAAAAGGATTTACTAAAATTGCTGAAGTAGAAGATATTGCATATGTAGATTCTAATCTCACATATGGAGCAACTTATTATTATAAAGTAATTGCTAAAAATAATTATGACAAAACAGACTATTCTAATTTAGTTTCAATGAAAGTACTTCCTGATAAAGTTGAAGGATTAAATGCCTTAACAATTAGCACAAATCAAGTAAAACTTGGATGGACTAAGTTTGATGATATGACTGGCTATGAAATAATCAGAAGTACCAAAATAAATGGTAGATATACACTCGTAGTACGAACTAAAAACATTGATAATTATACAAATACAAGATTAAGTGCTAATACTACTTATTTCTACAAAGTAAGAGCATTTAAGATTGTTGGAAGAACAAAAGTATATGGAGCATATTCTGATTCATTCGAAGTAAAAACAGCTCCAGTAGCACCTAAAATAGCCTTAAGTGTTGATGATTATGATACAGTTGCTATTAAGCTTTATGCTGTAAAAGGGGCAGCTAAATATGAAGTATATCGCAGCTTAGCTAAAAAAGGTGAATATGAAAAGATAGCCGAGTTACCAGAAATAGGAACTTATAAAGATGGTTTACTTGTATCAGGTAAAACATATTTCTATAAAGTAAGAGCATGTAATACAAATGATTCTTGTGGTAACTATTCAAGTGCTCTAAGTAAAACACCAGTACCAAAAACACCAAGTATAACAATAACAACTAATGAGGCTAAAAGAGCTGTTATTAATATAACTGAGATAAATGGTGCTGATGGATATGAAGTTTATAGAAGTCTTTATAGAAATAGAAGATTTGTATCAATTGGAACAACTGACACATTAGAATTTATTGATGAAATAAAACTAAATACAAGATATTATTACAAGGTAAGAGCTTATAGAATGGTTGATGAAAAGAAAGTATATGGAGGATATTCTAGTTATAAATATACTAAAGTATCTTTAAATACACCAACATTTACATTAAGTAAAAAAGCTTTAAATCAAGCAAACATCAATATTAATGCTGTATCAGGTGCAGCAGGCTATGAAATATATAGAAGTACAAATAGATATCGTGGATTTAAGTTAGTTACAACAACTGATACATTAGAAAATGTTGACAACTTAATTTTAAATACAACATACTATTACAAAGTAAGAGCATTTATTGTTGCTGATGGTAAGAAATATTATAGTAAATATTCTAGTTTAAAAAGCATTAAATTAACTTTAGGTACTCCTACATTTACAACTAATCAAACAAATAGAAGAGAAGTAACTTTAAATATAAATAGTGTACCTGATGCTGAAGGCTATGAAATATATAGAAGTCTTTATAAAAATAAAAAGTTTACTTTAGTTGCAACAACAGGGGAATTAGAAACACTTGATATAGTTAATTTAAATACAAATTACTATTATAAAGTAAGAGCTTATGTAACAATTGATGGAAAGAAATATTATAGTAATTATAGTTCTTTAAAAAATGTTAAATTAGTAGTTGGAACACCAACATTTAATTTAGAAGGTCAAGAAGAGCAAGTTGAAGTAACTATTAATGAAGTTACTTATGCCGATGGCTATGAAATTTATAGGGCAACATCAAAATATGGAAAATTTGTTAAAGTAGGGGAAACACTAGAATCAGCATATAATGATCCTGCACAAGCAAATAAAACATATTACTATAAAGTACGTGCTTATATGATTGTAGATGAGAAGAGAATTTATAGTAACTATAGTGCTATAAAATATGCAAAAGCACTTCAATTATCAGAATAAAAAGTGATTTAATATCACTTTTTTTCATGTTTTGGTATAATAATTCTGGAGTTGATTAAATGTTAGTTGAAAAAAAATATTTTAAAATCGAATATAATTCAAGTATTACTTATATTCCTGAAGTAATTGATTACTTAGAAATTAAAATGCAAGATATAATGAATTTTTTTGAAATAAAAACTATTAAAAAACCAAGAAAAATTATTATTTATGACAATTTAGAAGAATATAAAAAACATATTGAAAAATTTACAACATATCGTGATTATATGTGTGCTGATACAAATGACGGGAATATAAATTTGTTATCACTAGAAGCTGCACATAAAACAAGAACTCATGCTAATATGACATTAAATGAACTTAAAACAACAATTTGCCATGAATTTGTGCATATCTGTGAAGAGGAAAGTGAAGTTGAGCATATAGAGCCAGAAATAATATGGTTTTGGGAAGCCTTGGCCACAAACTTGGGAAATCCAAACATGTTTCACAAAATAGAAATAACGGCAGCTGATCAGGAACTAGACAATTTTTCATCTTTAAAAAATAATTATTTAATAGCATTTACGATAGGAAAGTATTTATTAGAAAATTATTCACATGAAAAAATAATCGAGTATATAAGATTTCCTCAAAAATTAAAAGATGATTCTAAGAAAATTATATCTGAGGCTAAAAAATATTCAAAAAACTCTTGCAAATTTGAAAAAGGTATGTTATTTTTAAATTGACGTTTTTGCAAAATAGCTATTTGTTTATTAACAAGTGGTCACATAGTAATATGTGATTTTTTGCGTTGTCTATGAAAGGAGATGAAGTGTACTATTTAAAATGACATA
>CAMVNN010000014.1 GCA_947168865.1 uncultured Bacillota bacterium | reverse complement strand
TTTAATCAACTGTTTTTTTTATTTAATGTCTACCAATTGGGGTTCACATCATTTTCAAGTAGTTTTAAATTTTTAATGAATTCCTTTGACTTCAAATAAAGTCCCGTATAACGATCATAGTAATCATCTAAAAAAGCATTTATTTCGTTCTTTATTTTATCACTTATATCAATTTTTTCTAAAGATGAAATATCAACATAATAGTATGCTCTTATTAGTTTCAAAGATTTTTCACTAACAATTTTATCATTTTGATAACAATTCTTACAAACAAATCCTCCAGATGAAGCTGAAAGAGTCAAAATATTGGTTTTAGAACCACATATACTACAACTATCAATGATTGGCATAACACCTAGGAAGTCTAAATATTTTAATTCTAAAATGTTCATAATTGAAAGAGGATCATAACCATCTTCGATTTTTAATATTGATGCAATCATTAAGTCATATAATCTATCATTAAAATGCTCTTTACTTACTTGTTCACTTAATTCTAAAATATAACTAACATAACTTATTTTAGTTATATCTTTTTTTATCTCTTTTAATGGATTTATGATTGTTGCATTTATAAGAGTAGATATTTTATCTTTCTTGTATTGAATATTAAATTTGGCATAAGTTAGTTTTAAAGTAGAAGTTCTAAGAGTACTATTTAATCTTTTTGCTCCTTTAGCCATTACATTTATAATTCCATATTCGCGAGTTATAATTGTAAGTAATTTACTAGTTTCAGAATATGGTCTTTCAATAATAATGATTCCTTCTACTTCTTTTAGCATAAAACTAATTCTTCCTACTTTCTTCTTTCCATTTCAAATAATACTCAATTTTCCCAGTTGATCTAAATAAATCCCATAGTAAGTCTTTTTTCACAATTATCACCTAATATATAATATGCAGTGATTATAATTTTTATTCATCTTTAAAATCATCATAACCAAATTCGTGTAAATATTGTTCTTTATCACGCCATTTTGGTATTACTTTAACGAATAAGCTGAGATATACTTTACTATTTAGTAATGCTTCAATATCTTTTCTTGCTTGAATGCCAATTTCTTTAATCATTGACCCATGAGAACCAACAATAATTTTTTTGACAGAAGTCCTATCAACAATGATAGCAACATTTATTACATAGCTATTATTTGATTTTTCAAAACCTTCTATGACACAAGAAGCTGAATGTGGTATCTCTTGCTCAGTCAAATTGAAAACTTTCTCACGAACCATTTCTGATACTAAGAATTTAACACTTTTATTAGTATATTCATCCTTATCATAGAATGCTGGTCCTTCTTTCAAGAATTCTTTTATAACTTTAATTAATCTTTTTGTATTATCATCTCTTAATGCTGAAACAGGAACAATAGCATCAAAATCATATTTATTTCTAACATCATCTATTTTTAGATATAATTCTTCTTTTGATAATAAATCTATCTTATTAATTACTAATATTATGGGTTTACCTGTTCCTTTTAAGCGTTCTAAGACAAAATCATCACCTCTGCCCCATACTTCATTAGCAGATATCAAGAAAAGTAAAACATCATTATCTTCAATTGTATAATAGGCTTGTCTATTAAGATAAGTTCCTAACTTATGATTAGGTTTGTGAATACCTGGAGTATCAACAAATACAATCTGAGATTCATCATCATTATAGATCCCTTGAATAATATTTCTCGTTGTTTGAGGTTTTTTAGACACGATTGCGACTTTTTCTCCAACAATCGTATTCATCAAAGTCGATTTTCCAACATTTGGTCTACCTATTAATCCTACAAATCCACTCTTCATTTTAAATCCTCTTCACTAAAGGGATATGGGCACATTTCTTCAACTGTATGTGATTCCATATTACCATTTCCATCAACGGATGTTATTAGTTTATCTTTTTCAAAAAATTCTAAAATAACTTGTCGACATGCCATACATGGATAGCCTATTTCGCCATTTTCAAGCATCACATAAATATGTTCAAAATCACCTTTTTTATAACCATTAGCTATAGCAGTTGCAATTGCATTACGTTCTGCACATATGCTGGTATAATTGGCATTTTCAACATTAACTCCACCAAAAAATTTACCATCTTTTGTTTCAACAATAGCTGCAACCCTAAATTTTGAATAAGGTGCATATGCATTTTTCATCAATTTTTTTAAAATCTCATACATATTAAATTTCCCTCTTTATTCCATAACTATCTAATATTTTATCTTGTAAATCAAACATGACTTTTTCATCTTCTTTTTTCATATGATCATATCCAAGTAAATGTAAAAGTCCATGAATCGCTAAAAATGATATTTCTCTTTTTAAACTATGTCCATATTCTATTGCCTGACTTCTAGCTTTATCAATTGAAATGTAAACATCACCTAATAGTCTAACATCTTCGAATTCGATATCTTTATGATCCTCCAAAGCAAAAGTTATAACATCTGTTTCGCGGTCAACTCCACGATATTCTTTGTTCATCTCATGAATACGTGGATTATCAATTATGATAATATTAAATTCAACATTATTTAATTTTAAATAATCTAAAGCATAATCTAGCAAGTCTTTTAACCCATCTAATTCTTCTATTTTTTCATCTGTCTCATTAAATATTTCAAAATTATTCATTCTACACCCCCATATATATTACAAATATAATAGCTGCGATAATCGTAATAATATTACAAAGTGGTTCTTTTATTTTCTTTATTTTAGTATTATTTAAAATATATGAACCCAATTGATACAAGTAATATCCAAGTACTCCACCTGCTATATTTAAAATAATATCATCTATATCAAATACACGACCAATACGATATTGAATTATTTCAACAACTACTGAGACAAAAACAGAAAATGCTAATACATATTTTACTTTTCTTAGTTTCATGAAATAGCTCAAATAAAATCCATATGGTAAAAATAATAGCATATTACCAAGAACATTTCTAATAAACATCCTACTTCCAAATTCAAATCTAAACATTTCTTTAAAAGGAATTAAATTAGCAGTTGACCAATCTACATCTTCAAATGTCAATATATAGAAAAAGCACATTAAATATACAACAAAAATAAGGCATAATATCTCATGATATAAAACAATTCGCCTTTTATTAGAAATAAAGCTAAAAAATCTCATTGTAAAAAGAATTGTAATTAAAATAAGTAATGATGGCCATATACTACTGATTACCGCTTCTATAGTCTCTTTGTACATTTAAAACCTCTATTCTCTTTTCTTCTGAAATAGTTTCATACATTGTAAATAAAATTTCTACTATTATTTTACTATCTTTTTCAAGAACTTTCAATTGATTTTCCGAAATAATTTTAGCATTATTACCTAGTTTATTTATAATACTCTCTCTAGCTTTTTTTGTTGCTTCTATTTTTGCTTCATCTATTGTTAAAATATGATCAACAACATTAGTCTCTGTTATTTCATCTATTGATAGATAAACTGGTAAAAAAATGTTTTTAAATACTACTTTTTCTTTTATTTTACTTGTTCTATATTTCTTATAGAATAAAATTTCTTTATTGAAAAACTTAATTTTTAAGCCTTTTTTCTTATTATTAGTTACTTCATAACTACTCTTATGAAGTGATGCTTCACTACTTACTTTATACCAAGTATGAGCAAATATTTCACCTTCACTTTTAACAAAATTATCTTCATCAATTATACCAGTTATTAAAGTATCACCTTTTTTCACAAACATATCTTTTTCAACTATGATTTTACCACTTGAAGCTACTATTTTTTTAATAATTCCATCTTTTTTAGCAACTATATCTGAGAAATAATCTTTATAATCTTCTTCTCTTTCAATTCTTTCTTCTACTTTGATTATGTATTTAACACCAGATTCTATTATTTCAATCCATTCTATTTTATCTTTATTTTCTTTTAAAATTTCTTCTTTTATTTTTGCTAAATCTTTAGGCTTTTTATTAAAACTTTTGATACCTTTTTCTTCTAAAACTTTACTAACAAATTCTTTTAAATCATAATCATTTTCAATAATTTCTACTTCATAAATATAGTTTGAAATAAAGCTTATAAAAACTACACTTATGCATATTAAAATAAGTATATGAATATTCTCAAATATTTTTTTCTTTATATTCGAAGTTCCATATTCTTTAATAATTTTATATTCATATATTCCTTTTATTTCATTTAATAATTCTAAATCTTCCTTTTTAATTAAAATATTTACTTGATTATTATTAATATAATGTATATTTAAAATATTAATTTTTTTTATAGAACCTTTTAATAGAAAATTTCTTATATTTTTACCAGTAACAGATATTAAATATTTATTCATATATCCATCAACTTTAATTCTGAAATATATCCTTCAATTAATAATTCAGAATTCATAATTCTTTTTAATTTTAGGTTTTCACCTTTTATTTTTAATATCTGATTAGGTATAGAAATATCTATTTTATTATCTTCTAATATTATTATTTTTATATAGTTAACAATATTTAAATATTTAGCAGTATATATCATTTTAAAATCATTATTATTTAAATATTTTTTTAATTCTTGATACATATTATCACCTAAATAATAATACTCGAATTATTAAAAAATAATACTTTAAGTATTATTTATTGTTATATTATATTCTTTTAATACATCATATAATATATCTTTATTATCAACCATTTTTACATTCGCGACAATATTATTTATGTTATAACTATTAGTCACATAATCAAGTCTTTTTCTGAGTTTTTGAATTCCTTCTTTCGATATCTTACCACATAATGTAATAAAGAGTGATTTACCATGATAATCATAAAAAGTGCACATTTTTTCATCTCCAATATAATGATAAATGAAATATTTTTATTATTAAATTGATTCGACAAAACTAGAAAAAATTAGAACAAAAAAAGCGAATTAAATTCGCTTTTAACTACATGCACCTTCGCCTTCAAATGCACACTCGGCAAGTTTTTCCATATGTGCTTCATCATTAGAAAATGTTACTTTATATTGCGCTGCTATTTCTTTTGTGCAAGATAAGGGATCTTCAACATAATAAATAATATTATTTTCTACGAAATAAAGTGCAGTATTATAGTTTCCATCAGGGAAATCATTGTCAACATTATATTGATTAACGAATTTTTGATGATTAGGGCAAGTTTTATCTAATACAACTTCTCTACCCAATTCCTCAACTGTTTTATCAAATATTACTTTGCCTGAATCATTAAAAACTGTTAATTTGCCATCGTAAGTTTTAGTATAGAAGTAATCTTTATCGCCTTTTATCACTTCAAATTGCTTTGTTTTTTCAATATATTCCTTAAAAAAATTATTATTAGCTAATTGATTTAAAACATTTTCTTCATTCATATTCCTACTGTCACTAACATCAAATTTACCTATGCAATTTATATATTTATCATTAACATATAAGTCCCCATTAACAAAGTAACCTACAGTATCATCCATATAAGTAATTATTTCACCATCTTCATCGTATTCAATTTCTAATTTTTCTAACCAATATTTGATTTCAATTTTGGTATTCTTACCATTAAAAACTTTATTCACTGTTTCAGTTTTAAAATAGTTATGAGTAACTTGATTTTCAGGCTCTAATACATTTTCATTTGTATTTTCCTTATCTTTTATAGGAGTTGGCTCTTCTTTATTATTTGTTTTATCCCATACAATATAACCAACAAGAGCGATTATTATTAATATTAAAATTATTGTAAATGCTCTACCTTTCGGTTTTTCACTTTGAACTGGTTCTTGATTAACTTGCTGTTCCTCTACAGGTTGAACAGGCTCTTGATTAACTTGCCCTTCTACCTGCTGAATATTTTCTTGATTATATTGTTCATTATTATTTTCTTCCATATCTATTCTCCACTCTAATGTAATTATATCATAAATAAAAAAACTAATACAATTTTGTATTAGTTTTTACTTTACCAAATCTACTAAATGGAAATAAAGAAAATTTTATTTTACCTTTTATTTCATCTTTAGGAATAAGACCTAATATACGGCTATCAGATGAGTCCCCACGATTATCTCCAACGACGAAATAGTATCCTTCTGGTATTTCTAAAAATCCAAGTTTTGCTAGTGAAAAATCAGCTGTTTCAACATCGATAAAAGGTTCTTTTACTTCTTTTTTATTTATGTATAATTTAGAATCTTTGTATTCGACATATTCACCTGGAAGACCAATTATTCTTTTTACTAGATGTTCTTTTACACCATTTACTTTATGATCAATTACAACAATATCAAAACGATGATAATTCTTATTTAATTTGTATAAAATTAAAACTTGATTATCAATCAAATTTGGTTCCATTGACTTACCGTCTACCATAACAGGTGTTGCTATGAATGTTCTTAATAAGACTATTGTAACAATTATGACAATGTATGATATCCACTCTTTTTTCTTTTCCATAAACAGAAAAATAAGGCATACGCCTTATTAATTTCCTTCCTTAATTTTTGCTTCACTATCTAAATTTCTTAAGTAATTTAATTTGGCTCTTCTTACATGTCCTTTACGAACTACTTTAACTGAATCAATTAAAGGTGAATTAACTGGGAATGTTCTTTCTACACCAACGCTTCCGCTTTGATGTCTTACAACGAATGTTCTTGAAACCCCTGAGCCTTTGATAGCAACAACAATTCCTTCATAAGTTTGAACTCTTTCACGTTTTCCTTCTTTGATTTTGTAACCAACAGAAACAGTGTCTCCAACTCTGAATTCAGGAATGTCATTTCTAATTTGACTTTTAGTTATTTTTTCAACTAAATTCACAATGTCACTCTCCTTAACTAAAATCTATGATCATGACAATATGACAGCGGATCACGACAACAATAATATTAGCAAATTAATCATTTTTTGTCAACTAAAAAAGAAGTATTATCTACTTCTTCTTGATTTTTCTTCTACTTCTTCTATGTTTTTAGATTCTTCTAATTGACGACGATATTCTCTTTTACTAATTTCAAATTGTTTTACTTTAAGTTCATGCTCTAGTAAAGCAAATTTTTGCATTAATAACTCTAAATATTTATCATCTAAATATGCACGATAATTATTAATTATGATACTTTTATAACGACTTATATCATTTAAAGTTGAACCCAAGTGTGAAGCTGATTCAGATTCATCATCGTCTTCTAAAAGTTTAATCATATACTTTAAATACAAATCCAATTTCTTTTTAATTTTTTTCTTTAAAACTTTTTCGACAAAAGTTGGTTTAACTAGAACTAATTTGTTGACTTTAATACCTTCATACTCAACATGATTTTTAGGTGTAAAACCATATCCATTATTTTTAGTATAATCGATATAAACAAGTTCATCTGTTTCTTTGTTTTTAACTAAAAGATAATTGTTTTGTTTCATGCTATCAGTCCTTCTTGACTAAATCTGGTCTACGCTCTAAAGTGCGTTTTTCACTTTGTTCTAGTCTCCATTTTCTTATATTTTCATGATGCCCTGATAAAAGTACTTCTGGGACTTCCATTCCTCTAAAAACTTGAGGCTTCGTATAAACTGGATAATCCAGCAAATTATTATTGAACGAATCATTTAAATGTGATTCTGATTCTATTACACCATCAATTAGCCTAACCACAGTATCTGTTATTACCATACTTGGTAATTCGCCACCTGTTAATACGTAATCCCCAATACTTATTTCTTCATCTGCTAAAGTACGAATTCTTTCATCAAATCCTTCATAATGACCACATATAATTATAATGTGGCTTTCATTAACTAAATCATAAGCATGAGCTTGAGTAAATTTTTTACCTTGAGGTGTCATAAGTAAAATCCTACTTTTATCTGTTTTTAAATCTTCAACTGCACGAAAAATAGGTTCTGGCATCAAAACCATTCCGGCTCCACCACCAAATTGATAGTCATCTACCCTTTTATGTGGATCAAGTGAATAATCTCTGATGTTATGTACTCCAATCTCCACTTTTTTATCAGTGATGGCTCTTTTAATGATTGATGTATTCAAAAATCCATCAAACATCTCAGGAAAAAGTGTCAAAATATCAATCTTCATTTAATAACCCTTCTATTGCTTTTATATCTATTCTCTTATTATCTAAGTCTATTTTAGAAACAAATTCAGGAATATTTGGAATAAGATTTTTCTTAGTTTCTTCAGTTACAACTAATATATTATGTGCTTTATTCTTCATGATAAATTCAACTTTCCCAATGAATTTATTTTCACTATAAACATCTAGCCCAATTAAGTCTTCATTGAAATAGCCTTTTATTTTTAAATCTTCACGATTAATATAAACTTTGTCACCCTTATAAATGATGACATCATCAATTGATGTTAATCCTTCAAATGTTAACATGTCATATTCTTTATGAACACGATATGTATTAATCTTTACTTCCTCTTTTGATCTTCCAATATATAATTTAAAATTCTTTTTAAATACTCTTTTTTTATATTCAAAATCAGATATGAGGCGAACTTCACCCTTTAATCCATGGGTATTAACAACGTCTCCAATATATATATATTTCATAAGTCACCTACTTATCTAACTCATATAAAATAATGCTCGTTGCAACACCAACATTTAAACTTTCGCATTTGTCATTCATATCATTATAAAGATATTCATCGCATGCATTAAGTAAAGAAGGTCTTACTCCGTTTCCTTCGTTACCCATTATTATAGCAAATTTTTTCAAATCTTCAACATTTTTTAGACTTTTTCCACCATTTACTTTTGTAGCATAAATTTTATAATTTTTTTCTTTTAATTCCTTAATTATTTTATCTAAATTATCACGAACAACATTAATATAAAATATTAATCCTTGAGTCGCACGAATAACTTTTTCATTATATAAATCAACTGTATCTTCACTCAAAATAATAGTATCAATATTAAAAGCAACACTACTTCTAATAATTGTTCCAAGGTTTCCTGGATCTTGAATACCATCTAAAATTAGAATACGATTTCCTTCAATCGTATCTCTTTTTTGCTTAGCTACTCCAATTATAGTTGGAGTAGCTAAGAAAGATAAATACTTTAAAACTTTATTAGATACATTAACCATTTCGATATCTATATCAATATTAGTATTCTCTAACTTAATGATTTTTTCTAGGTATCCATTTTTATAAGCTTCTTTTATTAAATGTTCGCCTTCGATTAAAAAAAGACCAGAACTTTTTCGGTACTTTTTGTCTTTTAGTCTAGCAATTTCTTTTATTTTTTCATTTTCTATCGATGTATAAATCATCTTTAACACCCACTTCTTATAACATTCATAATAGCATAAGCACCATTTGATTTATATACTACACGGAAGTCATTACCAGAATCTAATAATGCTTCTAATGATAATTTTTTGGTAAAATCCGTGTTGTAATATTCAAGTGATGCAGAGCCTGAATTAATTTCATAATCGTTTAATATCTGAGTTAATTCAGATGTTACTTCTGAAGTAGTTTTGCAATAATAAACGATTGGTTTTACTTTTAAAACTGGAGTACTTGAAGAAAAATACGTTTTATCAGATTTAGTTCCAGTTGTTTCTAGTACTTCATAAGCATAGCTTTTTTCACGTTTTTCAATCCTCAAAAGCATGTCTTCTGGAAGTAGTTTTTCGGTTCTTGGGTCTTTAATATCAACAGAAACATAACCTGCTATTTTAAGGTCATAAAGGCTCAAGTAAACATCATCACCAGAGTTTTTCATCTGCTGATTTATTTTCTCTATCGCATACTTTTTGAGTGATGCTTTAATCGAATCTATCTGTGAAATATATAGATCATCTTTACCACCATTAATTGAGTTTTCAACTATTGGAACAACAATCATACCCATTATGGCTAGAAGGAAAATAACTGATATAAGTTCTATTAAGGTAAAACCATTTTTCTTCATATTATCACCATATATATAATAGCATAAATAAGCTACAGTTTCAAACAAAAAAGAGATTAATTATCTCTTTCTAATTTAAGAATACTCAGAATTGTTTTTACAATAATTTTTAAATCTGTTTTAAAAGATAAATTATCATAATAAATAACATCATATTTAAGTTTATCTTTATGAGTTAGAAGTCTACATCCACTCGTTTGGGCAAGTCCTGTCATTCCTGGACGAACTAAGTATCTCTTTGGACTTATCTCTCCTTCTGGAAGTTTATCGCCTGGTATAAAAGGTCGAGGTCCAACTAATGACATATCTCCTTTTAAAACATTGAATAGTTGTGGCAATTCATTTAATCTATAATGATCAATTTTATGCGACACCTTAGTATATTGATCATCAAATTTTAAATTTTGTGAATTCAATTTTTTAGTTCTAAATTTATACATAATAAATGTTTTTTTGTTTAAACCTTCACGCTCTCTGATTTCATTATGCAATGGAAATCCAAGATCGATAAGTGTTATTATAGCAACAATAAGCATTACGGGCCACAATAAAAGAATAAGTAAAATTGAAAAAATAATATCTAACAATCGTTTTATATATTTTTTGTACATTTTCCCCACCCAAGGTTATTATAGCATAATTTTTTGAAGTGTAAACTTCTAATTTTTTAATTTCGAAATAACTTCATTTACAGTTTCTATATCAGTTGATGTTCCAGATACTATTCCAATTTTAGAATAGTTCAAAGTTTCATTTAAATCTAGTTCTTCGGCATTTTCTATCCAAATTGATTTTTTAATACTAGATACTAAATCATACAATTTAGTAGTATTTGAACTTCCTTTTCCACCTATAACAATTACTAAATCAACATTATTCGCGATGTTTAAAGCTTCTTTTTGACGTTCTTCAGTAACTGGACATATACAAGGTATAATTTCAACATATGAATGTGTTATTCTCTTAATTTTATTAACTAAAGAAACAAATTTTAAACTAGAAAAAGTCGTCTGTGAAAAAATCGAGATTTTCTTTTTATTATTTGCTAAAACCTTAGTTAATTCAACTAAATCATTTTCATCTTCAACAACAATATATTCATTTGCATAACCAATTGTTCCTATTACTTCTGGATGTGTCTTCTTTCCAATTATGATTATAAAATTATTTTTTCTTTCAGAAACCAACTTATGAACTTTTGCTACTTTCGGACAAGTTAAATCAATAATATTTAGCTTCTTTTCTAAAGCTCTTTTTAAAACAGCTTTAGAAACACCATGAGCCCGAATGATTACTTTTGATTTATCAGGTATTTCTTCGATATCATCAACTATTTTTCCTTTTATTTTGTTCATTGTTTCTTTATTATGAACAAGTTCACCTAAAAAATAAGTATTTTCATCTTGTTCCTTTAAAGATTCATTAATTGCACGAGTCACGCCAAAGCAAAACCCAATATTTTTTGCTACTACTATTTCCATAATTCACCTACACTACTTGAAAAATAAAGAATTTTAAATATTTTGTTTCAGGAACTCCAATAAGTTCTGGATGATCAGGACTTGGCCCCGAAATATATAGTTGCTTTAATGATACATTAGCTTTTAGAGAAGCCTTATAAATTGCTTCTTTAAATAGTTCCTCAGAAGCAAAATGAGAGCAAGAAGCTGTAACTAGGTAACCACCTCTCGGTAGGGCTTTCATAGCTAGATAATTTAACTCTTGATAGCCTTTTAAAGCCTGATTTATTGTTTTTCTTGACTTTGTAAAAGCTGGAGGATCTAGAATGATGAAATCATATTGTTTTTTTCCTTCAATACTTTTTAGATAATCAAAAACATCACTGCAAATTGTTTCTATTTGCATATTATTTAATTTAAAATTATTTTTAGAATCTTCCAAAGCTTTTTCAGAAACGTCTAAGGCAACTACTTTCTTAGCTCCACCTTTATATGCATTCATTGCGAAAGATCCTGTGTGAGTGCAACAATCTAAAACTATTTTATTATGTGCAAACTCGCGTACTTTTAAGCGATTATACTTTTGATCTAAGAAATATCCTGTTTTTTGACCATTTTCAAAATCGACAGTATATTTGATATCATTTTCAATTATTTCTGTTTTCGTTGGATAATTTCCTTGATACCATCCTTTATACTCATTTAATCCTTCTAAAGTTCTAACTTCAACATCATTTCTTTCATATATACCTTTAATATTTATATTGTCTTCAGCTAAAACTTCAATTAAGGCCTTAAAAATTAAATCTTTTTTTAATTCAATACCTAATGATAATACTTGTGCAACCAAAACATCATTAAATTTGTCAACAGTTAATCCAGGAAATCCATCGGATTCTCCATAGATAAGGCGAAAAGCATTCAAATCATTTATTACTTGCTTACGCATTTCATATGCATATTTAACTCTTCTTTTGAAAAATTCATAATCAAATAAATCATTAGTATTCCTACTTATTAAGCGAACAGTTATTTTGGATTTTGAATTATAAAAACCTGTTCCTAAATACTTTTCTTTATTGTTTAAAACATCTATTATTTCACCATCATTAATATCATCTTTTTTTATTATTTCAGTTCCATATACCCAAGGATGACCTAATAAAATAGACTTTTCAGATTTTGGTGTTACTGTTATTTTTTTATATAAACGATTCATTATAATCACCTCTTTTATTATATAAAAATTAAAAAAAACTAGCAAGTGCTAGTTTTTAATATATTATTTCTACTTTCGCACTTTCTTTTTTGGCATTAGATGGTGAAACAATATATTTGAGATTATAACTATCTCCAACAATTAAAGAAATCTCTTTTTTTCGATAACAATATTAGTAACTTTTATTTTAGAATTTTTATTACTTGGAAACACAATTGCAATTATTATTAGAATTCAAACGACAAAATATAATGTTTTTTCAATTCGTTTATTGTCACTCATACGAACACACCTATTTTAAAAAAAGTATATCATTTTAGCAAGTCAAATTCAATAATCATTGGCAATATTTAAAACAATTCCAATTGAAATCATGGAAACTAACAAACTAGAACCACCATAAGATAAAAATGGTAAAGTTACTCCAGTTACTGGTATTAATCCAATTACAACTAACAAATTAATTGTTGATTGAAATCCTATTTGAAAAGCAATTCCAAATGCTAAATATTTTTTAAATAAATCCTCTACTTTTAAAGCAACTTTAATCATTTGATATATAAGAGTTAAAAATAAGAAAATAGTTAATAAAGCACCTAAAAATCCTAGTTCTTCACATATGATTGCAAATATAAAATCTGTTTGAGGTTCTGGCAAGTAAAAATGTTTTTGAATAGAATTACCTAGTCCTTGACCAAAAAGGCCACCTGGTCCAATTGCATATAAAGATTGTATTATTTGAAATCCACTTCCTAAAGGATCCTCCCAGGGGTTTAAAAAAGCTACTATTCGTGCCATTCGATAAGGAGCAATTATAATCAATATCACAATTCCAATAATTCCAAGTATTCCAATTTTAACGAAAAAAGAAAAGTCTGCTCCAGATATGAATAAAAGGCCTATAGCACTCATAACTAGAACAACTCCACTACCAAAATCAGGTTGTAACATTATCAAAAAAAATGCTAAAAGAATTACTGTTAAAATGGGAAATATTGTTTTAAATGTATACTTAATATTATCTTGATTATTAGTTAAATATTTAGATGTGAAAATTATTAATATTACTTTCATTATTTCACTTGGTTGAAAACTAAAAAGACCAAAATTAAACCAACTTTTACTTCCATTTCTAACACTACCAAATATTAAAACTAAAACCAGCAAAGAAAAACCAAACAATAGAAATTTATTTGCATTTTTATAGTAATAACTAACATTTATTTTACTAATAATAATCATTAAAAATAGTCCAATTATAAAGAAAAAGCTTTGATTTTTTAAATATTTTAAAGAATCATCATATTTATATTCAGCCCATATATAAGATGATGAATAAATCATTAAGAGTCCTATTAAAGAAATAATAATAATTATTAATAAAATTTTCTTTTTCATAAAAAGACTCCAAAAGAAACTGCTATTAAAGAAGCAATAATTGCAATTATCCAAAAAAGTCTTACTATTTCTTCTTCATCCCAACCACTTTTTTCAAATGCATGATGTATTGGAGTCATTTTAAAAAGACGTTTTTTAGTTCTCTTATAATATAGTCTTTGAATAATACATGTTAAAGTTTCTATAACAAATACAATACCTATTAAAATTAATAAAAGCTCATGTCTTGTTACTATAGCAACCGCACCTAATGTTGCACCTAATGCCAGTGAGCCTGTATCTCCCATAAATATTTTAGCCGGATGGGAGTTAAAAAACAAAAATCCAAGTACTCCGCCAGCTAGTATAAAAAGAAAAACTCCGATAGTTGAATTACCATGTAGCCAACTAGTATAATTTGCTAAAATACCATATGAAATTAAAGCAATAAATGCTAATCCCCCAGCAAGGCCATCTAATCCATCTGTAATATTAACAGCATTACTGCTAGCAATTAGTATGAACATTATGAAAAATCCGTACAAAAACCCAATATTAAACTTTATATTTAGGGTATGAATCCATATTAATGGTTCATTTCCTTCTAATAGAAAAAATATAAAAAATATTAAAGAAACAATCATTTGTAAAAATAGTTTTTCTTTTTCAGATAATCCTTTATTATCATGCTTTTTAATGATTAAATAGTCATCTAAGAATCCAATTAAAGCATATCCAATAAATGTTAAAACTATAATTAGAAGATTATATGTGAATTCAATTTTATCGAATATCATCATTACCAATAAAGTTAAAATAGTTGAAATTATAAAAATGAGTCCTCCTAATGTAGGAGTTCCTTCTTTGTTTTTATGCCTCTCTTCTAAATAAATGCTTAGTGTTTGATCAGCTTTTAATTTTTTTAATTTAGGAATCAATAGAAATCCTATTATTAAAGCTATTATAAAACTTATCAGCATTCCTAAAAAACACTTAATTAATGCAAGCATATTATCACCAATAAATCATATGAAAAAAACTATAAGATTATTTCTTATAGTTTAGTAATTCAATTGACAAATTATAAAGTCTTTCCATTGATTTAGTCGCATTTCTATTTTTGCTTAGATTAATTCTCAATTTTTCTAAAACTTTCTTGTTACTATTAATTGCTACAATTGATTTTTTAAATTTGCTCAAACTTGAACCGTTTAAAGCATAACCATTTCTAATTAAATACTTAAAATTTCCTTTTTCATGACCAGCAGTCTTATTTATCAAAATCATTGGTCTTTTTAAAGTTAAACATTCAGTAATGGTTATTCCGCCTGGTTTAGTGATTACAGCTTCACTGATGGCCATAAGCTCTGGAACATTTGTTACAAATCCAAATACTCTTACATTGCTAGCATCATATTTTTGCACCAATTTCTGTGCTTTTATTTTAACATCAGTATTATTTCCAGATACAAATATTATATCTGCATTTAGATTAAGCTTTATTAGTTCCTTCAAATATGGAAGTGATGTTGTAGAGCCACATCCACCACCACCAAAGAATAAATATATTGGCTTTTTACCAGAAATAGATAATTTTTTCAAGATTGATTCACGATTATATTCTTCGTTGAATTTGGTTGATATAGGAATACCATAGATTCTAACTTTAGATGAATCAACACCTTTTTTAACTATTTCGCGTTTTTCATCTTTAGATGCTACGATTATGGCATCTTCACACTTTTGATTTTGAAGCCAAAGTTCATGTGATTGATAATCAGTAATGATTGTTACTAACTTAGAATCAATATAGCCTTTTTTCTTATATCTAGATATTGAAGTACTTGCAAAAAAATGGGTTGAAATTACTAAATCTGGTTTATAGGCTATAACTTCTCTTTTTAAAGCTTCTGAATCAAAAAATTTCGAAATTAAACGATATGTACCAAAGGTAGTTATTTTACTATCAAAAAATTTGTAAATCATCCCCCAAAGGATTGGATTTCCAGCTAAAATAATTTTGTTTGATATTTTAGTAGTCGCTTTTCCAATTTTAGGCATGACATAATCAAGTAAATCAATGTTCTTGATTTTTATTTCTTCATTCTTACTTTTAAAATACTCTTCTACATATTTTGCAATAGATCTATGTCCTGTTCCATATGTAGCATACATTATCAATATTTTTTTCATATTTTCCTCTTTTTATATGTTTACTTAATTATATGAAAGATTCTTAGATAAGTATACCACAAAATAGAGTAAATTCATAATTGACACTATTTGATTTATAATATATAATTATTTCTGTGTAGGGGTATAGTTTAATGGTAGAGCGGCGGTCTCCAAAACCGTTAATGTGGGTTCAACTCCTGCTACCCCTGCCATTTAGTAATTTGAAGTAGCTATGCTACTTTTTTTATGGTATAATGTTTATATGAGGTGGAATAGATGAAGAAAAAAGTATTAGCTAATATTGGATTACTATTAGCTTTAGTTTCCGCATTTTTATATTCTTTTGCTGTTATAGTTGAAAAAAACTATATTAATAGTTTAGGTTCTAATGAAATATTATTTCTAATGTATTCAGGTGCTGGTGTTGGATTACTAATTATCCATCTATTTACAAAAAACAAATATAAAGAAAGAGAAAGCAGAATAACCAAAAAAGAAATTCCTAAAATTATATTGATCGTTATTTGTGAATTGTTGGCATCTTTTTCAATAATTGAAGCGCTTAAAAGTCTTGATGCTAGTTTAGTATCTTTATTAACAATATTTGAAATTGTTATGACATCTTTATGTGCATATTTTATATTTAAAGATCCTATTGAAAAAAATGAAGTAATTTCCATAATTTTTGTTTTACTTGGAAGTTTTATTTTAAACTTTAAGAATGGAATCATTAGTAATATTAGTATAATTTCCTTATTAGTAATATTCGCATGTCTATGTTGGGGAATTAATAATAATATTACTGCATCAATTAGCTCAAAAGAGCCTGCATTTTTCACTTCTATAAAATGTAGTTCAGTCGCAATACTATATTTGATATTATCAATTATTAATAATGATTTAACATTCCAATACCCGATATTGATGTTATTTGGTTTCATTTCATATGGACTTGGTATTTTAGCATATGCTATGTCTACTAGATATTTAGGTGCTAGTAAGGCAACATTAGTTTTTTCGTTTAGTCCTATATTCAGTGTAATATTATCATTTATAATTTATTCAGAGAAGCTAACAGTTTCTTTTGGCATTAGTACTATACTTATGATACTAGGAATATTATCTATGAATTATAAAAAGAAGTAATAAATACATATGATATATTTTTTATAGCAACTGGTGGCATATAAGTAGTTTAACAGTGAATTACTACCCATTTAGGAATATTAAAACACTAACCTTTTTGTTAGTGTTTTTTTATAATATCTATTCTTACAATCATTTAATTAATATAATCTTTTATTCTTGTAATATTTTTTGTGAAATGAATTCTTACTATTGTCTTAATATATATTCCTTATCATTCTCTGGCTTTAATACTAATTTTTTACCATGATCTTCGATTTTATAAAATCCTTCACTTTTATTACAATCTCCTGTAATAATATATGAATAGTCATCCATATTACTGTCAATAATATTTCTAAAATAATCATGTATAATATTTTTACTAATCATTAGCCTCATTATATTTTCTAAATATAAAGCATTATTTGTTATTATACTATCTCCAATACCATCGTAGTCCAATTTCACGCATTTTTTATAATCATCTTCTTCGGCATAGAATAAATGAATACCATTATTGCTTAATCTTATAATCTCTTTTCCTGAAATTAAATAGGTACTACCACGTTTACATATAACATTTTCAATAAGCTGCCTATATAACTCAATAAATTCTTTTTGATTAGTAATTTCAACTTTAGCACTAAGATGTCTTCCATCCTGACTATCATCTAATAAATAAATATATTCTTCAGATAAACGGAAGGTATATGAAAAATATCCTGGTTTTAAATATGAGTCATTATATATAAGAGAGCTATATAAAGAATCTAATATAAGGCTGATACAAGATTGCCTTTTTTTTACTATTAATAATAAAGAATCAATGTCATCCCTACCATTTGCTTTAAATACCAAGTTAGAATCATATTTATTAAGAGGATCATTAATGATTCTTATATAAGATAATAACTTATTTATAATTCTTTGATTCTTAAGATATTCTTTTCTTAAACTAAATAAAATTTCATAATAATTATAATAATCCCTATTCTTCATATAACTACCTACCAAATATATTATAACATAATACCGCCAAAAATATTAATGAATATTTAAGATAAATATTATCTAGAGATTATAAAAAAATTATAAGTTTGAAAGTCTATTTAAAACACTAACATTTTTTGTTAGTGTTTTTATTAAATGTTTTAGTTAATGCTTTTTGATGTTTTAGATTATATAAATACTCTTCCATATGTATTTGATGGCCATGTTCGTGTATATCTTCTACACTTTTTAATCTATCATACATTCTCATAAATATAACATTAAATGGATCATATCTACTTCCAGAGTTTCTAAATCTTATTGGTATATAATATAAAGAAGAAAAATCTCTATCACATCCATCAATATATTCTTGAATATGAAAATCAATGATAAAACAATCTTCTTCTTTTTTTATTTTTAAATAATTTGCTACTTCATGAGCTGTTTCATCAGAATACCAAGTAATAGTTTTACTTTTTTCATCAAATAATTCTTGATAATTTGATCGATTATATAATCGATACTTATCTTTATCTCCTTTAAAGTCTTCAAATATATTTATTTCTTTTATGTCATTATATAAAGTTTCAAATAAACTATATAATTCATAATTTTCTTTAGTGATAACAAAAGAATCCATCTTAGTGTCATTTCCGGTAGCTCTTTTATTACTATTAATGCTCCAATATAAATCAAGATTTCCACCAAAGCAAATAGAAAGGCAGCTATTTCCTTCTTCTATAAATATTTGTAATCCAAATTGACTTTCTTCTTTTCTAATTTGCATAAAATCACTCATGAAGTATTATACCATATTTACATATAATTACTATAAAATTGATATGTTCCCTATTATATCTTTACCTAACTCTTATATAAAAGCAAATTTAATTGATGATGATAGAACTACAATTATAGCTGAAGTAGATATGGAATTGCTAGATTTAATCGTTTAGGTGCTACAAAAACATGTGATTTAAAAAAAGAAGAAGTTGTAGATATTTTGCAAGGTATGAC
>CAMVNN010000013.1 GCA_947168865.1 uncultured Bacillota bacterium | reverse complement strand
TGAGATAGAATTAAATTATTAAAAGTGGTGCGGTTGAAATATTAAAAAAAGAAAAATGAGAAATTAAATTTCTCATTTTTTTAATCCCACATATCTGTTAACTTGCCATCTTCAGCATAATTATAGAGTTTAGCAACTGCAAATTTATTTTTAGCTGGCATATTATTTTTATCCCAAACGGATATAACAATACTATTTATGTTTCCAGTTGTTGCTTCGGCAACATAAATATTTTTATCACTAACACCAATTACAATCCCAACATGTGAATAATCATAGTCAAATCTACAAGAACTATAGCAAGGACTAAGCATTAAATCACCCGGTTTTATTTTAGCAGCAACTTCTCTACTAGGATGTGTATTCGTATTAGAATAAACACCCTTAAGCTCTACTCCACCATTTTTGAAGGCCCACTTGACAAAATTCGTGCAATCCATACCTTGAGTCCAACCATTAACTCGGCAGCCCCAGGCACCACTTTTACCTATATTCAAGCCTTTTTTATTATACATACCAAGTACACGATCTGGGTCAACTTCTTTACTTTTAGGTCCAAGATATGGAATACGATAGTCAAGTCCACCAACTATAAATCTAGCTGCTTCAACTACTCCAGCACGAGTCCCATACCCTACTTTTTCAATTGCTCTTTTCAATTGATCATCTAATTTTATACGATCAGCTTCAGTATAAGTTTTGCATTTCATAAGTGGTTTATCCATCTGATTTTCAACATATTTGAATGTATAAATATCACTTGTTGAAATAATTTTTACCTTTATTTTAGCTTCACTCTTAACTTTACCAGATGATGCTATAATTGTCGTTTCACCAACACCTATAGCTTTAATTAAGCCTTTAGTTACAGTAGCAACTTGAGGATTAGTACTAGTCCAACTAACTTCTGCATTGGTTCCTAAAGGTAAAAGTTTAGCATTAACTTGAAGGCTATCTCCTACAGATATTGTTTTTTCAGTTATATCTAAAGTTATACTACTTACTTTTTCTAAAACTTCAATATTACAGATTGCTATTTTTTTATTATCTGTTATGACAGTTATTAAAGCATTACCAGCCTTTAAAGCAGTTACTTTACCATCAACAACTGCTGCTACACTTGGACTATCACTCGTCCATATAAAGCTGTGTTCAGTTGTATTACTAGGTTCTACTTTTAATTTTAAGGTAACACTTTCCCCTTCAATTAAAGTTATGTTTTCTTCTTCTATTACTATCGAAGTAACTGGAATTTTTTCCTCGATAACATTGACTACACAATTATCTTGCTTACCATTTGCTGTAATTACAGTTATTGTTGCTTCTCCAGGATTGTTAGCTTTAATTCTACCGAAATTATCAACAGTTGCAACATAATCATTATTGCTCATATAATTAAGTGATTGATTAGTAGCATTTGATGGTGAAATTGTAGCATTTAAAGTATAAGAATCACCAGGATTCATACTTAGACTTCTTTTATCAAGTATGACATTTTGAACTTCATAATTATTTGTTTTTTTCTTACTAGGAATTAATAAAATAATAAATAAAATAACTACTATTAAGATTAAAACTCCACCGGCAATTTTGAAAATTTTATTTGAATCCATTTCAAAATCCATACAATCACCTATTCTATAATGATTATAGCATACAAAAAAAGAAAATGAATAATCATTTTCTTCTTTTTTATTATTTTTCTTTTTTACCTTCTAAAGCTCTCAATACTTCAATTGGAAGTGCAAAGACAATTGTGTTTGATTGATCAGATGAAATATCATTGATTGTAGAAAGTGTTCTCAAGTGTAGAGCTCCAGGTGATTCACTTAATACATTTGCAGCTTGTGATAAATTGTTAGCAGCTTCAAGTTCACCTTTAGATTTTGTAATAACTGCTTGTTTTTCTCTTTCAGCTTCAGCTGCTTTAGCAATTACACGTTTCATTTCTTCTGGTAATGTTACATCTTTAAGTTCTACATTTTCAACTTTGATTCCCCATGGATCAGATGCTTCATCAACTATTTTTTGAATTGTTGATGAAATCTTATCTCTTTCAGTTAAAAGTTCATCTAATGTTACAGTACCAACTGTATTACGCATAGTTGTTTGAGCAAGTTGAGATACTGCAAAATAGAAATTTTCAACTTCAAGAACTGCTTTAGAAGCATCAAATACTTTGTAGTAAACTACAGCATTGATTCCGATTGACACATTGTCTTTCGTAATTGCTTCTTGATTTGGTACATCTACTACTTTAGTACGAATATCTACTTTTTTGTAAGATTGAAATATTGGTAATACAATATTTAATCCTGGTTGCATTATTTTAGAAAATTTTCCTAAAGTAAATTTTATACCTCTTTCATATTGATTAATTTGTTTTATTGAACCTAATATTAGAATTAAGACAATAAAAAGTATTGGTGTTAAAAATTCCATACTATCAGCTCCTTCTAATAGTTATATTACCATATTTTGGTCTTTTTTTCAAGATTTCTAGCACTTAATATCAATTATAATAGGATAATGATCACTAGTATTTAAAGACTTAATTACTTTTTCATCAATTAATTTAAAATCGGAACTTATAAATATATGATCAATTGCTTTATTATCTTTTGAAGTCTTATATGTTTTTTCTAAAATAGGAATTCTTTTAAGATTTAATTTTTCCATTAAAGACATAAAACTAATAAATAATGGATTATCTATTTTCATATTAAAGTCTCCCATTATTATCTTAGGTCTTTTGTCAGATTTAAATATTTCATATATTTTTAGTAATTGCTTTAATTTTATTTTATTTGATTTCACTTCTAAATGAGTATTATATATGCTTATTTCTTTACCATTATAATCAATTAAAGCATATGTCATTATTCTTTGATATTTAGATGGAAAAGATGGAAGATAATAAGTTTTAGATTTTATTATTCGATATTTTGAAATAATTGGATTTTTTTCATTTATATCAGACTTAAATAAAAATCGATATTTACCAACAATATTATAGTTTTTCAAAATATTATTTAAATCAACATCAGATGATAAGAAAACCTCTTGTAAACCAATAATATCTATTTTATTAGATAATATATATTCGGATATTTCTTCGGATTTTGATCTACTATAATTCTTAGAATTATTCTGGATATTAAACGTACTTATTATCACTTTAACACCTCATTTATAAATAAATTATAGCACATCTTTTTTGCTTATCTTATACATTCTTTTAATATATGTTCTTGATCCAACACGTCTTAGTATTTTGGAAACTAATTTTGTTGTATTATTTACCCAAGTATTTAATTTAGTTGCATTTATTATCATATTGCTTTGATACCAAGATTTAATGATGGAAGAAAAGAAAGCATCACCAGCTCCACTATCATCTACTTCTTTGATGATTTTTTTTAGAGGAAAACTATATTTTTGATTTTCAAATATAAAATCATTACCATTTTTACCTCTAGTGATAATAGTTAATTTGGCCCCGATTATTTTACTTAATTCAATATCATCTTTTATATTTAATTTGTCTAAAAAGTATTTTTCAACTCTTTCATTTAAGTTAATAATTTCAAATTTGTTTTTTAATTTTTCTATTATTTTTTCTTTAGGTAAATTTTCAAATTCATTAAATAAACCTAAATCTAATAACTTGATATTAGTAGTATTATCAACAATATATTGATTTTTAGCATTCAAATTATCAAATACTAAAATATCAGCTTTTTTTATTTTTTTTAAAACATAATCTTCTAAAATATAGCTTTCATCATACCAACTAGATTTTTTAGAATAAGGAGAATATTTAATTGACTTATATTTATATTCATTATCTACTATTATTCTTCTTATATGATATGCTTTAGTTTTAATGTTGTTATTTATATAAATATCATTTTTAACATCACAATCATTTAAACTTTGAATCGCGATTTTTCCTAGAAAATCATTTCCACAAGCACCAATAGCAAATGTGCTAAAACCCATATATGATAAATTACATATTATATTGTGTGCACTTACTCCCCCATCAACACCGATTAGCTTCAAATTTTTGTCATAATAAATGTCAGCAACTAAGTCGCCTATACTAACAAATCTAGTCATTTTCACTCACTAATGAAATGGCCAAATCCAAGGCAGATTTAGGATCACTAGCACTTTCGCATTTGATTCTTTCGCGTTCATCAAAATATTTACCACTTAATTTTGAAGCCCAGCCTTTAAATTTGTCGATAACAACAATTGGAATACCTGCTTGATAAGCAATCGCCATCTCAGTTAAAGTTCCAGATCCACCTGAAATAGCAATTATAACGTCGCATGAAAGAACCAAATTAAATTCTCTTCCACCACCTATTTCAAGACCTGAATTAATAAGTATTGTTGGACGGTATGAACCATAAATTTTCTTGTCTTTGCCACCAGCAACACCAACTGTTATACCACCATTTTTAGAAGCTTCTTTAGCTGCTTCAGTTGAAAGTGAAGTGTATTCTTTTTCAGCACCATATACTAAAATATTACCTGATGTAGCAATCAAAGCACCTAGTTCTTTAGCAAAGTTCAAAGATTCTTCACTATACTTTAAGTCTGCTGCTGAACCCATTATTCCTATTTGAATCTTTTTCATTTTGTTTCCTCCTTTTTAAAATAATCTTCAAGATCATTTGTCTTAACTAAATCTTGAATACCAGTAACCATATTTTTAATAGTTACACTATCATTATTAATTTCATCTTCTCCGATTATAATTGCATATTTAACATTTGAATTATCAGCATATTTCATCTTTGATTTAAACTTTTTATTTGCATAACAAACATTAACACTTTTATTAGTTTCTCTTAATTTCCTTGCAACATTATTAATTACTTTCATATCTTCACTCATTGGAAGAATCATAATATCAGCACATCCATTAAATTCACTTTTAATTATTCCTACTTCTTTTAGCTGATAAAAAAGTCTTGTTAAACCTATTGAAATTCCAACTCCAGGAAGCTTTTGATCAGTATAGTATTCAGCCAAATTATCATATCTTCCACCTGAGCAAATGCTCCCAATTGATGGGTAATCAACAAGTTTTGTTTCATAAACTACACCAGTATAATAATCAAGTCCACGTGCAATTGATAAGTCAATTATGAAATATTCTTCTAAAACTTCCATTTCTCTTAATGAATTAATAATAATTTCAAGTTCATTTATTCCCGATTCAAACATTTCATTATTAATATTCATAGATTTTAACTTAGTTAATATTTCATCATTTGATCCTTTTATTTGAATAAATTTGAGTATCAAATCAATTTTATCTTCAGGAATATCATATTCTTTAAACATATCCTTTAATTCTTCAATTGATACTTTTTCAACTTTATCAATAATTCTAAGAATATCAGATGTAATATCTTTTAAATCTAAGTAATCTAAAAAACCATTTAATATCTTACGATTATTAAGTCTGATAATAAATTTGCCAATATTTAACTTATTAAAAACATCATATATTATTGCTGGAATCTCAGCATCGTAGTATAAAGATAAGCTTCCATCGCCGATAACATCAATATCACATTGATAAAATTCACGGAATCTTCCTTTTTGAGGTCTTTCTCCTCTAAAAACTTTACCTATTTGATATCTTTTAAAAGGAAATGTTAATTCATTATATTTCTTAGCTACATATTTTGCTAAAGGAACAGTTAAATCAAATCTTAAAGATAAATCATTATCACCTTTATTAAATCTATATATTTGTTTCTCGGTTTCACCTCCAGCTTTTGCTAAAAGAACTGAAGAATATTCAATTATTGGAGTATCTAAACCCCAAAAACCATATTTTTTATAAGTTTCCCTGATAATATTTAGCATATTATCAAATATTATTTGATCATCTGGATTTAATTCCATAAATCCAGACAATGTTCTTGGTTCTACTTTATTCATAAAAATCCCTTCTTTCTATTTATAAACTTCATTTTTACTAACTTGAGAATACAAATATTCCTTTTTTCTTTATCTCGCTCCATTTTTAAAACTAAAGCAGTAGGATTTCCAGATGGAATAAATATTTTATAATCATAATTTTTCATAAATTTCCTCCTTTTTGTATACAAAAAGACTATATAGTTGCCTATATAGTCTCTCTTTATATATAGACAACAAGCACCATCAAAAGCACTTGTTGTCACATTTTTTTCTTTAATGTCGACCGAACAAGTGCAAGAATGTATGATGTTGTTGTCTAACTAAATTTTTCATAATTCTCACCTCTTGCATAAAAAATAACACATTTAATTTGGTTTGTCAAATAAAATTTTTAAATATAATTTATAAATCTTTCACTACACTTGGTTTTTTCTTAGAAAATTGCTTTGGTTTATTAGTTGTAATTCTTATATCTTCTTCAGAGAAAAAATTATTTACTCGCTTTATCATATCATTGCTAATTGTATCTACTAGTCTATATTGAATTAGAGTTAAAAGTTCATCAAGATATTTAGAAACATCTTCTTGATTTTCATTTAGTTTTTCGATCTTTAATAAATATTCTAATTTTTCATTTAATTCCTTCATCCTAGTAGAATATTCTTTGTCCATTTTGGCTAATCCGCTTTTCCCTTTTTCAATCATTGACTGCAATCCATCAATTTTAGCACTCAAGTCTCCAGAAGTATTGTTAATAGAAGTGTATTTTTTGTTTAATTCCTCTAATTTGGCTTTTCTTCTTACTCCATATTTTTCAGAACATTCGGCTATTTCTTCTCCTAAAAGAGCAATTTTTTCTTTCACTTTTTGAAACTTAATAACACTTTTAAAATCTCCTTTAAATAGAGTCTCGATTGCATCCTTATCTTCATATATTAATTTATAAATATAATTTACTAAACTAGGGCATGTATACTCTTTATATTCACAAGTATAAAGTGGAACTTCATATTCATCATAATGATCCCATTCCGTAGTTGTTTTACCAGAATCACGATAAGAAACATCTTCATAATAATACTCATTACCATATGAAAACGTTTTTTCTCTTGGTATGTAACATTTCTTACGATTATCTTTGACTAATCTAAGCTCACCACAATTTCTAGCAATCCTTTCCGTTAATTCTTTAATTTTGTCATAATTTAGAGTGATTTCATATTTTTCTTTACCACTACTAGTATTTCTTATATGTATCATTTCCATATATTTCTCCTCCCAATTTAAGTATATAGTAAAAATAGAGTATCTGAGCTATTTTGCTCTCTACTATCGGTAGAACTTATAAAAAAAAAAGACTAAAGCTAGTCTTTATCCTATTAATTCTTTCTTATTATATCTAATATAAGAACAGATTATAAATATAATTGTAAGTCCAATACTTATTAAAACATTGACTATATTGATAGAAGTATTCAAGATGACATTTCTAATATCTGCTAATGTGTAAATACTAAAATATTTTAAAAAGCCAACATTTTCAGATAATTCACTTAATACATTTAGTAGATAAAATATAAATACAAGGCCTAAGCATATCCCAACTGTTTTCTTTGTCTTATGTAGAAATGTTGAAATAAATAAGTTAAAAGCAAATAAAGGAAGTGCTATAAAAAGTGGTGTTATGCTAAGTAAAAGATACTCTTTTTGATTAAAATCTCCACTTATTAATAATGCAACATAATTGAATATTCCCATTATTAGTATCAATAAAACAATATAAGTAATTGCAACAATTATTTTGTTTGTTAATATTGTATTTCTTTTTATTGGTAATGATTCTAAATATTCGATTGTTTTATCGTTTTCTTCTTTTAAAACAATATTAGATCCTAACATCGATGAATAAAAACCAATAATTAGTAAAATAAACATAAAACCCTCAGACTTAAGCCAACCATAAGCTGTATTAATAGAAGTTAAATCCATATTAAAAGATTTTAATAATTCTGGTGGAAATACCTTCATCATCTCATCTAAATTCTTAGCTGTGTCATCAGTAATAATATATGGATAAACCAAGAATACTATTAAAAACATTCCAACTAATATAGAGGTCCATATTATAAAACTTTTTAAGTTAATTTTGAGTTCTCTTTTTATCATAATTCACCTACTTATAATATTCTTCAAACAAATCTTCTAAAGATATATCTTCAATTAATAATTTATCAATATTATATTTTGATAATTTTTTAATTAAAGTATTAATTTCCATATTATTTAAAAATTTTATTTTATTTTCTGTTTCCTCTTTAATTCTTAATTTCAAGTCTTTTTTAATCTCATCTATATTCTTAGATATTATTGTTAGATAAGTAAAGTCATTTTTATTAATATTTTCAATTGAATCTTCTTTAATAATTATTCCATTTTTAATAAAGCCTATTTTATTGCACAGACTCGATACTTCTGATAATACATGAGATGAATATAAAATAGTTGTTCCTTTTTTTTGCTCTTCAACTAAAATATTATGAAATATTCCTTGCATAATTGGATCAAGCCCACTAGTTGGTTCATCAAGTATTAATAGTTCTGGTTCATGCATGAGAGCAAGAACAATACCAACTTTTTTAGAGTTACCAAGTGATAAATCTTCTATTTTTTTGTTTTCATCAATTTTTAATAATTTTACTAATTCTTTTCTTCTTTTAGATAAATCTTTTCCATAAAATGATTCATGAAAATCAAGTATTTCTTTAACATTCATATCATCATATAAATTAATTTCACTAGGAAGATAACCAATTTTTTCTTTAGTAAGAGGATTATCCATATCTAATTCTTCACCATTAAAAAATATCTTACCACTAGACTTATTTATTAATCCCATAATGCTTCTTATAGTAGTTGATTTCCCGGCTCCATTTGGTCCAATAAAACCATATATATCACCTTTATTGATCTTTAAAGATACATTTTCTATTCCCCTATTATTTCCATAATATTTTTTTAAATGTTTTAATTCTAAAATACATTCTTTCATGTTGTCACATCCTATATAAATTATAACATAAAACAAAAATATTTCAGATGTATATTATTTCGTAACTTTGAATTTTATATGTTATAATTACAATATGGAGGGTTACATGGAAGAAAAAATATTTGAGCTTTATTATAAGCATTTAAAAGATAAACTTGATTTAGTTTTTGATTTCAATTGTACTGGTGATAGTGTATTCACTTTAGGTGATAAAAGATTTGGTGATTCTGAAGAAAGACGAAGATGTACTATCGAAATAAAAAGTGAATCTTGTGGACCATATGGAAATTGGACAAAATACCATATATATAATAATGGTGTAGAAATTATGTCACATGTTGAGAGTGGATTTGATGATTGTGAAGCTTTAGGAGAAGATTTCTATGTATGTGATCGTGCAATCTATAAAGGAACAAAAGTAATCACTGATATTAGTAGAAGTGATAAAGTTTACAAATTTAAAGGTGGATTAGCTGTAATTGAAAAACAAATGGGTTATTTACTCATGAATAAAAATGGACTTTTATTTCATGGTGTACTTTTTGGATATGCTAAGTTGTTAGATTATGGTTTTGCAATTATAAGTGATTACGATAAAGGATTTAACGTAGTAAATAGTGATGGCAAAACAATGTTTAGAAATTGGACTAAAGACATATCTGATATTTCACTTAATAATTGTTTTTTAACATCAGGAAAACAAACAATTCCTATTAGAAAAGGACTATCAAATTTCAAAGTACATAAAACTATTAGTAGACAATATCTTTGTAATGATGGCAAAACTCGTTTTTCTGTTCCTATGCAGCCAGTTAGAATATATGATTCTAGATATTCTTTATGTTTTTCAGAAGATAAAGCTTATTTGTATGATCAATTTCTTAATAAAACAATAGAACTTGGATTAACTCGTGATATTGAATTCAGTGAAAATGATCCATTCATTGTTAATAAGTCTAGTAATAAAATTCATTTAATATATGAAGGTAAATTCTTAGATGTTACTGCTTATTTTGAAAAAAATGGAATTGGTGAAAAATCATTCTCACTTAATAAAGGAATTACTGGTATATTAGAATATGGTGAATTTTCATTTAAAAATATGGAAGAAATAGATCAAATAATCGCGAAAGCAGGTCAAGAAAACAGAGAAATAGCAAGGAAACAGGAAGAAGAAGCCAGATTAAAAGAATTAGATAAAAAAAAGCAAGAACGTGATGATGAAATAGCAAAAGCAAAAGAAGTCAGAGCTCAAGGTATAAAAATGAAAGAAGAAGCCGAAGCTAAAATAAGAGCTTTAGATAAAAATGTCAGAGATACTATTAGTAATGAAGAGTTTTTTAAACAAATGGGAGATTATAAAATAATAGATCCTAAATACATGGATAAATTAACGGCTATTAATCTTAGTTGTCTTAATTGGGATGGAGCTAAAATTGATGGAATAGATTTTAGAGGAACAAATTTGGGTGGAACATTTGATCCTCAAGTTGTGTATAAAAAGAACTTATCTGGTTGTAATTTTTCTGGTATTTTATTTAATCCTTTTGTTAATTTTGCTGGTGTAGATATTAGAGGATGTACTTTCAGAGATAGCATTGATAAACCAATTTTTCACGATGGTTTACAATATAGAGGAATAACTCATAGTATAATAGATGCTATAACTGATGAAACGACATTATTTAATGGAATTCCAATTAGGGCTATATTTAATGTCGAAGAAAAGAAAACTATAAAGCATTAAAAAAGACTAGATTTTTCTAGTCTTTTTACTACTTCTTATACTTAAATAAACAACTTGGTCTATGCCCTTCACCTGTTTTAATTTTATCAGTTTTAACAACTTTATTTTTAATTATTCTTCTAAAAGCTGGATCTAGTAATTTCTTCCCTAGTATTACTTCATATACTTTTTGAAGTTCACCTAAAGTAAAATATTCTGGCATCATATTAAATACTATATCAGTATATTCTAATTTATTTTTAAGTCTTTCTAAACCAGCTAAAATAACAAGTGGATGATCAAAAGCAAGTTTGCTGTTTTCCAAAACCTTGAATGAATATCTATCAGTTGTTTTTTCTTTTAATTCTTTTTTTATCTTAAATGATATTGTTTCAATACTGTTATCTAAAACTATAGTAACAACATTATCTTTTTCTTCATACAAAATAACATCAAACCAAGCAGCATTGGCATTTATATGTTCCAAAAGCCTATTTTTATCGATTAAAGACATATAGGAAGTTGAAATAACGCGCATTCTTGGATCTCTATCTAATGAACCAAAGGTATATAGTTGTTCTAAATAAATATTATCTAAATTAGTTTCTTGTTTTAAAATTCTTTTTGGTGCCTCATCAAGTTCTTCATCATAACCAACAAATCCACCAGGTAAACACCATTTATCTTTAAATGGATAATTATTTCTTTTAACAAGTAAAACACTCATTTTTTTATCATCTGTTTTACGATAATTAGCATTATCATTACTAGATACACTTAAAACTAATATATCTGTTGTTAATGACAATTTTTTATAATCATCAGGATTATAATCTTTTAAAAATTCTTCCTCACTTTTATAATCTTTCATAATCCACCTCCAGATAATTATAACATACTTTGTAGTATTCTTATCAACATTTTGTTAATTTCACTTATTATATAATTTATTATTTCTAATATATCTAAGTACTTTTGCATCTAAATTATCGTTATCTAAATTTTCTCTTATTTCAGTAGATGATATATCTATAAAAGGAAAATCATTTATTATAATAAATCTACTTATATCAAATCTTTCAAGATATTTATTTATATCAGTATTACCTCTTCTAAGAACGATGATGTAATATTTAAGTATTTCCTCAATATTTTTCCACAAGTGAAATTTTTCTAAATTATCAGAACCAATTATTAAATATAATTGATCACTTGGATAATCTTTTTCTAAACTTTCTAATACTTGATAGGTATATGGATATCTATTATGAATATCATCAATAATAACATTTTCGTTTTCAAATAATTTAAGCATTTCTACTCTTTTTTTGATATCAACTAAACTTGTTTTATTCCAATAATTAGGTGTTGCAAGCATTATTACTTTGTCAACATATTTATTTTGAATTAAATATTCAACTACCTTTAAATGTCCCTTATGAGGAGGATTAAAGCTTCCAACATATATACCTAGTTTCATATTATTACCTCAATCTTATTCTGACTTCTCCATGTTCATATGACTTCATAAATTCTGATTTGAATTTATTTAAAACGTGTTTTTTATCAATTGTTTCTTGAGTATTTAAATCTTCACATATTCCAGTTCTTAAATACTTATCTAAAACTTCATAAGTAAAACCCAAGTTATCTTCATCAGTTTTGCCACATAATCCATCACTAGGTGTTTTATAAACTAAATCATATGGTAAACCTAATTCCAAACCAATTTTTCTAATTTCATCGACTGTAAGTCTAGCTATTGGTGCAACATCACCAGCAGCATCACCATAACGTGTAGAATATCCAACCCAATTTTCAGATAAATTGCAAGTATTAATTACCCTACCATTCATTGTTTGACTAACTCCATATAAAGTTGCCATTCTAATTCTTGGTGGAAGATTAATAATTGTTTGATCACTTAATTTTGTTTTACCTAATTTTTTAACTCCTTCAAGTAATCTTTTTAAACTTGCATCAACCATTTTTTCTATGTTAATTGTGATATTCCTAATTCCTAAGATTTCACATACACGAATAGAATCATTTATATCTTTTTGTTCTCCATTTGGCATTAAAACTCCAATAACTCTATCTTTACCCAATGCCGCAACAAGTAAAGCAGCTGTTATAGTAGAATCTTTTCCTCCTGAAATACCAATAACTGCATTACAATTTCTACCATTTTCATTAAACCAGTCTCTTATCCATATAATTAATTCTTTTGTTACTTTTTTAGCATCAAACTCACTCATTTTATTTGTTCCTTTCTTTTACCTGCATTTTTTGGATTGCTAATTTAGTATTAGATCCTTTTATATAACCTAATTTTTCTAATTCAAGCACTTCTTCATATGTAAATTTCATATATTCAACTTGTTCATCATGATCTAATTCCTGCTTACTTATTTTTTTACAATTATAGGCAAGAAATATATGATTATAAGCACTTGAACATCCTTCATCTTGATAAAAAGCATCAACTTCTTCGATTCGATCTGGAACTAAACCTGTTTCTTCTTTTAATTCTCTTAGAGCAGCAGTTTTAGCTTCTTCAGATTCTTCTATATATCCTGCTGGAAATCCTATACCGACACCTAATTTTGTAAATACTCGAGGCTCAATAACTAATAATATTTCATTTTCTATATAAGGAACTATTATTACGGCAGAACCGTCTTTATTTCCTTTTATGATTTTTTCTCTTTTAATAATTGAGCCATTATTAAGTCTAAATTCATAAGCCTCACTTTTTATAAAGGTTGGTTTAATTTTTTTAGTTTCGATGACTTCGTAGCGTTTGAGGATGTACTCCAATTGTCTTAATTTGTTCCTTCGCATGCACTCCTCCTTTAATTTCATTAATCATTTGTTCTTTAAGATTTCGGAGTCTATCACTTAATTCAACAAAATATTCGTGAGTTTTGACCTCTGGATATAATGCTTTCATTTCTTCCTCACAATGTTTTATCTTTTCATCTAATGTTGGTTCATGGTAAACTAATTCACCTTTTCTATATATTTGTTTATGTATTTCTTTCACTTTATAATTCGTGAATGTTACCAAACTACCATTGTGTTCTAAAGTGTAACTATTTTCTGGAATAATCTCATCACTAAGGGCTACTACATCTCCTAATGCTTTCCCAGTTTCTTTATCATAAAAACGATATATTTTTTTAAAACCTGGATTTGTAGTTTTTAAAGCAGTATTACTTACTTTCAACTTTGGAATAAACATGCCATTTTCTTCTATACCAGCAAGTTTATGTACCATTCCAACTCTTCCATCAAGAGGTGCACATAAATTTTCACCTACACCTAGGCTTTGCATTTGGGCCCCAGCTTCTCTTAATTCTTCAATTTTTTCACCTGTTAATGCATTTGATAGACAAATCTTAGCCTTTGGAAACTCTTTAGTTACTATTTCATAAGCAGCTTTTGATAACTCAGCTAAATCTCCAGAATCGATTCTGATTCCTCCAAGTTCAACTCCTTCTTCTTTACATACTTCAATAGCATTAGGAATACCACTTTCTAAAGTATCATAAGTATCAACAAGTAAAGTTGGGTTTTCTGGAAATGTCTTAACATACTTTCTAAATGCTTCTTTTTCACTTTCAGCTTCCATTACTGAACAATGTGCATGTGTTCCCATAGGTTTTAGCCCATAATCTTTAGCAGCTTTAGTGTTTGAGGTTCCCTTACATCCTGCCATTACAGCTACTTTACTTGCATCAATTGCTGCCTGCGGACCATATGCTCGCCTTGGACTAAAATCCATTACTGGAATATCTTCTGATGCATTTATTACTTTTCGCGTTGCAGTAGCATATGCAACATGCTCATTAGCTATTGCTAAAATTGCTGTTTCAATTATCTTGCATTCAATTGTTGGAGCAACAACTGTTATAATTGGTTCATTTCTAAATACAGCTGTGCCATCTGGAACAACATACATATCACCTGTAAATTCAAAATGTCTTAAATAATCTAAAAATTCTTCTGTAAATTTACCTAAACTTCTTAAATAATCAATGTCTTCATCTGTAAAATGTAGATGTTCTATATAGTCAATTATCTGATCAAGTCCAGCAAATATTCCATATCCTGCATTAAATGGATCTTGTCTAAAAAATTCATCAAAAACTTCAACTACTTTTTCTTCTTTAAACTTATGATTTACTTGACCCATAGTTAATTCATAAAAATCTGTCATCATTGTCATATTATGTGAATCATAATTAACAATTGCTTCAGCATTTACATTTTCCTTTATTGCTTTTGCAATTGCCTCTTTAATCTTTCTATCCATCATGGGATCCATGTTTGGTATTATTACTTCATATTTTCCCTCTATTTTTTTCATATATTTGTTCCCTTTCTTATTGTCAAAATGTTAATATCAAATTTTAAAATTTTAAGCGGTATTGCTTTTCTTTCTTTTCAAGTTCTTCGATATCATCAACTATTTCAATTCCCGCTTGTTTCATTATTTTCTCAGCTATTTCTAGCCATTCTTCCCTATTATGTTCTGGTGCATCAAATGTATCAATTGCCTTTCTCACAACAAATATTTTGACTTCTTTATTAATCTCATCAAGGAATCTCGCATTAGTTCTTGCAAAATCCATAACACAAAGATCAGCACATACACCTTCAATAACAATTTCTCGAAGATTTTTAAGCATCTTTATTTGATCTTGAACACTTCTATTTAACATTCCGTTGATATTATTCTTGTAAAACGTATTTACTCCAGGTAATTGCTGATACTCTTTAAATTCTGGTATTATTTCAGCTTCAGGAGTTCCTATAATACAATGAGCCGGATAATTTTTAAATTCGGCACTATTTTCACTATGACCTTCCATTATAAAATTTATCTGACCATTTTCTCTTTTAAATTTCTCAAGCATTTTCAATTGCTCTGGAACTAAATCATTATATTTAGGATTAGACATAGCTCCAAAATTAACAAATCCGTTATTCATATCAATCATATATAATACTTTACTTCTATTTAGTTTTTCTTTAAAAAATTCTTTAGTAGGAAAATGAGCTATACAATAATCAGCTTCTTTACCAAGTACTTCAAATAAATCAATTGCCATATCATAAATATCAGCATATTCTTTATAGTCAGATTTTTCTCCCTTTTCCATATAATATGCAAGTATTCCCAATTTTTTGAATGCAGTATCCCCAATCGGCATAACTTCTATAATCAAATACGCGACCATAAGGCCCTGCATCTTTGACCACTTTAAAGAATGTATCTAGCACTTCTTTCTCATAATTTGTAAATTCTACTTTATCCATTTTATTCTCCTCCTTTTGTTATTATCATTTTATTAATAACAACCAGTAAAATTTATAGAGACTTCGCCTCTTGTTATTAACATTATATTAAAAACATCTTAAATTGTCAACACCTATTTTTTAAACAAATAAAAAAACTAGACTTTAGCTAGTTTTTTCAATGAAAATTTTTTTATTAATATTGGAATTATAAAAATGATATTAAATGCTATAAAGTATAAACTAAGCATCATTATTGGATTAATTATTTGTAATCCCCTTTCAGTTAATTTCGTTGCAACATTTTCAAATATTGGAATTCCACCAAGATCTTTATACATCATAAAATCAAAATTAAATATAAAATCAATTGGTATTACAATTAAGGAAAATGCAAGATGAAATATAAATCCATTAATAACTACCTTATAATCAATGTCTACATATTTAGTTACGATTAAAAGTAGTCCTAGAAAAACCATTAAGAAATGCCATATCATTGAGTAGAAAGCTCCGAATGAAAAAAACGGATAATATTTGAAAGCATTTAAGTATAACATAGTTGCTATTCCACCAACAGTTGATCCTGTTGCAATCCAAGCATCTGAATATTTTTTGATTTTTCCTTTAGCAAAACTTGATAATAGTCCAGCAAGCATAATGATTGAACAAGAATCAAGTGGAAGTAATCCTGTATTAAATTCTCCATTTAACTTAATATCATAAATTGATTCCCAGGTTGTTTTTACAATATAGAAAATAATCAAAAATATACTAATAATTCTAATTATTTTAAGCACTTTTTCCTTAGAACTTTTTCTTAAATAAATTAGCAATATAATCAATAAAGCAATTGAAATAGCTAAATATATATATTGGGCTACCCCTCCATAATCTTGGCCAGTATAACCAACTATATTATATTTATAATCAAAAAAATTATAATCTCCTCTAAACATATTAACTCCTACTATGATAAATTAATTATAGCATAAAAAAAGATTAAGGTTTACTTAATCTTTATTCTAACTCCCAATTAATATTATATTCATCTTTTGATAAACCACTTAATGCATGAATATTTTCTTCTAATACTACTTTTGCTCTTTTCTGAGCCATCAATAAAACTTCATCATTTTGCTCAGCTGTAGCTTTCATTTCTTGTTGTGCAATATCAAATGCTTCAGCAATATCATCTGCAGTTATGGGATTTGCATTAATCCAACTATCTTTAGATTCAATGAAATTTTCTTCTTTAAAATCATCTCTATCAACATTTGGTTCTCCAATCACCATAGCTTTAGGAATAAACACATTTATGTTTTTACCTTTTACATCAATTTTAACTCTAGATAGATTTATCCCATATTTAATAGTACCCGTATATTCTGCAAATAATCTTCTATCTTTTTCAAATATATTTAATATTCCTGTTCCAGCTTTTTTGTCATACTCTAAGACATTATGGTAGTATGCTTGGTATGTTACTAGATTACCTGTTAGTTCTATTTTCTTCATATTTTCAGATAAAGTTTTATACTTATCATTACATCCAGTTAAACATAATAGGGAAAACATAATAGTCATTAATATATATATTTTCTTCATAATTCACCCCTATCTAACTTCAACCACATATGAAGAATCATATGCCTTTACCCATTGTTTATAAAATTCTTCTAAAACAACTTTAGCTTGCTCTTTAGCACTAGGTATTAATCTATCATCTAATTCACTTTTCTCAATGATTGTCTCTTCGCATAATTTTCTCGCTTCAGATACTTTAGATGCTGGAATATCATCGCCATTTAAGAATTTAATTGAACCGATACTAGGAATCCCTTGAATTGTTGCTTCTGGAATTTCTACAACTACTTTTTTCTCTTCTTTCAAAACTTCAATTTTTACTTTTGAAAAATCAATTCCAGCTGTTATTGTTCCTTTACAAGAAACTACATAATAAAAATCATCAATATCATTTGAAGTCTTATCACATTCGACTCCTTCATTACATTGCTTAGCAATTACATTATAAACAATACTTAATGTTTCTAAATCATTTTTTTCAACTATTTTTTCTAATGTGCTTTTTACTTTAATCTCAATTTGATTACCTTTTCTAGTTAAGAGTGCTATAATTCCAACTAATACAACAACAGCTATTACTAAAACTAATATTATTCTTTTCCTAACAAAATTTATTATTCCTTTAAAAGGATTCTTTTTAGTTTTAACTTTTTCTTCAGTTTCAACCACTTCTTCTTTTTTTTCATCTTTCGGTTTTTTTTCAATTACTTCTTCGTTTTCCATACTGCTTACTTCCTTTACTACTTCAAATTCATTATAGCAAAAAAGACTGGATTCCTCTAGTCTTTTCTTAACCTTATTCTTGAACTTGCATAATTAATGTAATCAATTAGTTCTGTTCTAATATCTTCAATAGTTGGATTTCCAAGTTCTTTAACATATTCAACTACTCTTTCATCTTTATCACGAGTTGAATAGGCTATTCCAATATTTTCTAAAATTGGAAGAATTTGATCTCTTAAATGTGGGTAAAATGCATTCATTGTATCAAATGCATTAAGTGGTTTATCATCTTTAGTATATCTAGCAGATTCCCAATCTAATACCATCTCAATATAATCTAATTCTGTCTTAGGAATATCATTATCATGATGTGAAGACATAGTTGTATGAAATTTAGTTATATCTTTTTTATTATAAAATAATAATAAATACATCTTATCCATATCGTGTTTTCTTAATCTTTCAATTAATTCTTCATTATCAAAATAAAGTTTAGCTAAAAACATCAATATTTTTCTATGCTTATATGTATATACTAAAGCTTCAAAATTATTCATATAATCACCTCTTGATTGCCTAAATTATAGCATAAAACTAATTTATTTCAAGAAAACATTCTATATAATTTTTTTATACAAACTTTTAATTATTTTATAAAGACTCTATTATTTTATTAATAACTTCTTCTCTATTAAAAGATACATCAAAAGTTTTAATGTCATATTTTTTAAATTTTTCATTAAAATAACTATTTCTATCTAAAAAGTGCTTAATATTAGCCTTTAACTCTTCATCACTGCACCAATATGTCCAATCATCTTCAGTATCATATTTTCTTATATCGGAAAGCATTTTTTCTGGTGATACCTCATTATAAGTTAAACCAATGATTTCATATTTTTCTTTATATTCAGCACTTTTCAAAAATGGTATTAATTTATCAATATCAATATGTGATCCCTCTATTACATATCTAATTCCATCATAAAAAGTCGTATTTTCAGATAATTCTTTAAGATATTTCATTAAAAAAGGAGTTAAATTAGTAGAAGTTTCCAAATCATTATTATGCCTTATATTCAATTCAGGAAAAGCTTCAAAACCACTTACAATATCATCTATACTTATTAAATTATAGTCTTTTTCACGCACAAGTTTCTTAGCAAGTGTTGTTTTACCACTTCTTGCAGATCCAATAATTAATATGTTTTTATTCATTTTAATCACTTCCTATATGTATTTTATCACAAAAAAGCTAGATTCCTCTAGCTTCTTTAGTCTTTCCATTCTTAAATAATATAAACTATTACACGTATTAAAGGCCATAACCATTCAATTACTTTGTTTAACCAACCTGGAATATGAAGATGATCTATTACATTTTTATCTTCCAAACATTTGAACTCTTCTTTTGTTAATAATTCATCATTAATTGCTTCATTTAATTTTACATCTTTTTCTTTTATTATTATTGTTTCTTCATTATTGCAAAATGCTTCTGTTCCTTTTATACTTTCTAGGCAACTTACACAGTCATTTGAATCATATTCACTACTTCCGTTGAGTGTATAGATATCATAACTATTATCTTCACATCCAACAAGTGTAAAACACATAATAAATAAAAAACCAACTAAAAATATTTTTTTCATGTTTACTCCTATAATAATTATAGCATAAAACTAGTCTCTGATATGTTTTGATTGCAAAAATCTATTAAAAGCAGATAATTTTAATACATTCCCTACTTCTTCATTTTTTTCGTTAACCTCATGAAATTCCATCATATCGTATGCTCTATCATAAAATTTTCTCAACAAATTTCCATCAAAATAATAACCACTGGCCTTAATTTCATAAAGATCTGCCAAGTGCCTTAATAGTTGTATTCTATCATAGTAATTATCATCATCAAGACGTGCTAATTTTCTATTAGTTAATGCTATCTTTGCATCTATAGTCAATATTTCTTCACTTCGCTCATAGTCCAAAAAATCGTTTATATCATATTCATCGCATCCAGAAAGACTAAGTAAACGTCTTATAATTGTTGCAAGTTCAGGAGCAATTACTTTTGAACCATAAAAATCTATAATATCTCTCCAACCATTATAGTTAATAGTTGCTTTTTTTATATCACGATACATGGGACTATAATTAGGTAGTTGTGGTTTAGAAAAACCATTTATCATATACTTTGCACCAGAAATTTTTTCCTTTGCTGCTTCAACTTCATCATAAGCAGTCAAACAATATTCACCATCTATTCTATAACTTGTTTGCTCAACCAACTCATACAATAGTAATTCTAAGCCATCTTTTTTAGGCGTATAAATATTATATCGTTCGTCATAATTTAATTCATATTCACCGATTCTCATCAATGTTTTAACCATAAACCCACCTCATTTTA
>CAMVNN010000012.1 GCA_947168865.1 uncultured Bacillota bacterium | reverse complement strand
TCTTTATATTATCAATAATGTTATTTCAACAAATTGGTTCAGAAGTAAATGACGAGAAAACTACAAAAGCAATGGAAGTCATTATTTCAAGTGTCGATCCTAAAAAACATTTTTATGCTAAAATTATATCTGGGAATTTATTTATTTTAATTCAAACAGCCCTTCTACTCATATTTTCTGTTATAGGAATATTGATAAGAGGTAATTTTGTAGCACTAAATAAGATAAGTGGCGGGTTTAATTTAACTGAGATGTTCAAGGAATTATTATCTTCTGAGCTAATAAATAGTTTAGTCTATTTGATACCAGCTTTGATTGTATTGATGATTCTAACATTCATCGGCTATTCGCTTTTGGCAGCTGTTTTAGCTTCTATGACAACTAGTGCAGAAGACTTTCAACATGTACAAAGTCCTGTAATGATGATAACTCTACTAGGATATTACTTAGCAATATTTGGAGGAATGTTTAAAGGAGCACTATTTATTAAGATTTTTTCATATTTTCCATTTATTTCAGCAGTACTATCCCCAACACTAGTAATAATGGGAGATGCAACATGGATAGATTTTATAATCTCAGCTCTTATAATGGCATTTACTGATTTCTTAATCATCAGATATGGCCTAAAAATATATAAAGTTGGAATATTAAATTATTCTTCAAAAGATTTATGGAAAAAAATGTTTAAAGCATTAAAAGATAAGTAAAAATAATGATTTAAATATGTAAAAAATAGTAAATAACTAGTTTATTTGCTATTTTTTTGTTATAATTATTATGTGATTGCCCCGTCGCCAAGCGGTAAGGCCTCGGACTCTGACTCCGATACGCGTTAGTTCGAATCTAACCGGGGCAACCATGTATATTTTTTTTAATTAATTATATAATTAACTAGAAACGAGGAATTATTTATGCGTGTAGTTATCAGTGCAGGGGGAACAGGAGGACATATATATCCCGCTCTTGCAATAATAAAAAAGATTAAAGAAATGGAACCAGGTAGTGATTTTCTTTATATCGGAACACACAATCGTATGGAAAATGAAATTATTCCAAAATATGATATTCCTTTTAAAACAATTGAAATATATGGATTTAGCAAAAACATTCTTAAAGACTTTAAAGTAGCTAAGAAGTTTTATGTTGCCTATAAAGAAGCAAAAAAAATGATTGCTGAATTTAAACCAGATGTAGTAATTGGGGTTGGTGGTTATGTAACAGGTCCAGTTATTTATGCTGCGAGTAAATTGGGCATTAAAACATTTATTCATGAACAAAATAGTATTCCTGGAAAATGCAACAAATTCTTGAGTAAGTATGTTGATGCGATAGGAGTATCGATGAAGTCATCAATTAATGCTTTTCCAAAAGATAAGGTTTATTTTACAGGTAATCCTTGCAGCGAAGAAGCTTTAAAGATGGAACCTGCAAAGAAAAAAGAATTTGGACTTACTGAAAATAAAAAACTAGTATACATAGTTATGGGTTCACTAGGTTCAAATGCTGTTACTGAAAAATTGAAAACTTCAATTAAGCTTTTTGCAAATAAAAATTATGAAGTAATGTTTGTCACAGGTAAAGGATCATATGATGACATAAGTAATTTAGAGATCCCAGAAAATGTTAAGATATTTCCATATGTAGAATCACAAGCCAGAATTATGAAAAGAGCTGACTTAGTAGTAACTAGATGTGGAGCATCAACATTAGCAGAGATAATTTCCTTAAGACTACCTTCAATTTTGATTCCAAGTCCTTATGTACCAAATAATCATCAGTATATAAACGGTATGGACTTTGTAAATAAAAATGCCGGAATTATGATTGAAGAAAAAGACTTAACAGGTAAATTATTGGTTCAAAAAATAGATGAATTAATAAATGATGATAAGAGATTAGAAGAAATGAAAAGTAATCTAAAAGATTTAGGTATTAATGACTCAGCAAGTCAAATTTATGAATTACTAAAATCACTTATCAGTAAGGAGTAAATATGAATATTCGGGAAATATTTAAGAAAGTAAAATGTGGTCATAAGGAATATGATGTGTCATTAAAAAAATACACCACATATAAAATAGATACAATTGCAAGATTAATAATTAGCCCTAGAAATCTTGATGATTTAAAGAAAATAATTAGTTTAATTAAAGAACATGATCTAGAATATAAAATATTAGGTAATGGTTCTAACTTAATTTTCATCGATGAAATATATGAAGGTGTTTTAATAAAATTAAAGAATTTTGATAATTTGACAATAACTGGTAATAAAGTAGTAGTCGGAGCCGGTTATAATTTAACTAAACTTGCAATGCGTACTGCCAATGAATCATTAACCGGTCTAGAATTTGCATCAGGAATTCCAGGAACTATTGGTGGAGCAGTTTATATGAATGCTGGAGCTTATAAAAGCGATATGGGCTACGTGGTAGAATCAGTTAAGGTACTGACTCCAGATTTAGAGATAAAAACGATGATGAATAAGGAATTAGATTATCATTATCGTTCATCATTTTTTCAAAGTCATGAAGGGTATGTCATTTTGGAAGCAACAATTCGTTTAAGAAAAGGAACTAAAGAAGCAATCATGGGTGTTATCAAAGATCGACTTTCACGTCGTGTTGCTTCACAACCATTAGAGTTTCCAAATGCTGGTAGTGTATTTAGAAATCCAGAAAATGATTTTGCTGGAAGACTAATCGAAGAATGTGGCTTTAAAGGTAAGGGAATTAATGGTGCATATGTAAGTGAAAAACATGCAAATTTTATTATTAATAAAGGAAATGCTACTGGTAAAGATATAAGAGATTTGATTGAAAAAATCAGAGAAGAAGTAAAAAAAAGATACAAAATTGAATTAAAAGTTGAACAAGAAATTGTTAAAAGCAAGAGAAAATAGGTGAAATTAATGAATAGGGGTAATACAAAAAGAGCAAAGATACGTTATGATAGAGTTCTTTTCTCTTTAGCAATACTTATTACAGTTGGTTTGATTATATATGAGTATATAAATCGTGATTTAAAGAATATTTATATAACTGGAAACAAGTATTTAAGTGATCAAACAATAATTGAAATCGCGAAGATTGAAAATTACCCTAAAATGATAAAAATTGATACTCTTGAAATAAAAGATATATTATTAAAAAATGAATATATTGATGATGTTAATATAAGTAAAAAAGGTACTGAGATTAATATAAAAGTTAAAGAAGCAAAGCCTATTTATTATGATTCAACAACAAAAAAAGTAGTATTATCAAATTCAAATGAAGTAGATGATATCTATATTGTTCCTACTTTGATAAATTATGTTCCAGATGTTATTGCTTCAGAACTAAAACAAGCTATGACTGAAGTTGATGATGAAACACTAACTAAAATATCTGAGATAAAATATGATCCAAATATTGATTCTGAAAGGTTTTTATTAACGATGACTGATGGAAATTATGTATATATAAATATCAACAGATTTAATTTGATAAATAATTATTTAACTATTATTTCTAATTTTAAAGATCAAAAAGGAATCATATATTTAGATTCAGGTAGTCATTTTGAACTATTTAAAGAAGGAAAAAAGAAAAATGAGTAATAAAAAAGACTTTAATCCAATTGCTATATACTTAGTTTTATCGCTTCTATTCCCAGCTTGGCTTGGATTAGTGTATGGAATAATAACTCGAGGTAATTTAGAAAATATAACAAATTTTACTTATATTGCAACTTTAATTTCGGAGTTGCTAATATTTGGTATATTTATTATTAAATATCGTGTTAAACTACTTGAAGATGCAAAAAAATTAAAATTGAATCAGATATTTACTATTATTTTAATTGCAGCAGCAGTAATTACTTTTAATGAAATACTTACTAATCTGTTTGCAGAAGTAGAAACAGAAAATCAAGACATTATCGTCGACATGTTTAATACCTATAGAATACCAACGATAATATCAGTTGCTTTGTTTGCTCCAATTATTGAGGAATTAGTATTCAGATATTCAATTGGAACATTGGTTAAAAACAATAAAGTATTCTTAGCTATATCATCAATTGCATTTGGTGCTATGCATGGAATAGGCATAATTACCATATTATATGTTATAATTGGCCTAATTTTGGGTCTCATTTATTTAAAATATAAGAAGAATATTGTTGCCCCAATTATTGTTCATATATTGAATAATACATTGAGTGTTATACTAATATTAATAGGAATTTAAGGAAAGTTAATAATTTTAACTTTTTTTCTTTTACCTCTTTTATAAAATATTTAGATATAGTATAATTATTAATAGATTGTAGGAGATGATCAAATGAGACATATCTATACTAGTGTTGACATTGGCTCAGATACTATTAAGGTTATTGTATGTGAATTATGTAAGAACAAACTCAATTTACTTGGTGCATCTTCTGTTAAAGCAAAAGGAATTAAAAAAGGAGTTATAAGTGATCCTAAAGCAGCTATAATATCCATTAAAACTGCAATTCATGATGTTGAACAAATGCTTGGAATAGAGATTAAGAAAGTTTTAGTAACTGTTCCTAGTTATTTTGCAGAATATAAGACATTCAAAGAAGAGATTAAGCATGATGGAACTCCAGTTACTAGTGAACTCGTTATAAAATTGATGCAACAAGTTATTACGAATAATTCTAATAAAAAGGATGAAATAGCAGCAGTTCAAACAACAGATTATAAAGTTAATGATACTGAAGTACGTGATCCAAAAGGTGAAAGTGCACTAAGTTTAAAGGTTAGAGGTATCATTACATCAATTCCAAAGGAAAATTTATATTCAGTAGTAGCTTTATTAGAACAGAATGGAATTACTGTAATTGATGTATGTATTGGTCCAATTTCAGACTATTATGCTTTTAAAAGTAAACAATATGATGCAAAAAATGGTGCTCTAATCAATATTGGTTCTGATTTAACAACTATTTCAATAGTCACACATGGAATTATTGTTAAATCTAGTGTTATTCAATTTGGAGGAAAGAGTTTAGATAATGATATTGCTTATATCTATAAAATAGATAGTGCAACAGCAGCTAATTTAAAAGAAAAATTTGCTTATGCCCATGCCTCTGGTGCTAAATCAGATGAAACTAAGATGGTTAGAAATATTGTAAGTGAAGATATTAATGTTAATCAGCATGAAATATCAGAAATATGCATGGCAAGATTAGAAGAAATATTAAATTTAGCCAAAAAAGAGATTTCTTCTTTGACTAATATAGAAAATGATTATATAATTATTACAGGTGGTACTAGTAATATGAAAGGTTTAGGCAAACTAGCTACAGAAATACTAGGGTCTAAATCTACAGTTGAAAGTATAAAATTACTAGGAGTTAGAAATAATAAATTTTCAACTGCAATAGGTACCATAATATACTTTATCAATAAATTAAAAATGCGAGGTCAAGAATATACAATGATCGATAAAGATGAAGTCAATGAAATGATTTCAAATGCTAAAAGTAAGAACGTTGCCGATGGTAATGTTCTTGATAAAGTATTTAATTACTTTTTCAGTGAATAAAGGAGGAATTAGCGACTATGTTCGGAGTAGAAATGAATTTATTAGCTAAAATAAAAGTCATAGGAGTAGGTGGCGGAGGAAATAATGCAATAAACCGTATGATTGAATCTGGCTTAAAAGGAGTAGACTTTATTGTTGCTAACACTGATTTACAAGTATTAAATAGTTCGCAAGCACCAATTAAAATACAAATTGGAGCAGAATTAACGAATGGTTTGGGAGCTGGAGCTAATCCACAAGTTGGTAAAGAAGCAGCCTTAGAATCAAAAGGGGAATTAGAAGAAGCATTGAGAGGCGCAGACATGGTATTTGTTACCTGCGGAATGGGTGGCGGTACTGGTACTGGTGCAGCTCCTGTTATTGCTGAAATTGCTCAAAGTTTAGGTGCTCTTACAGTAGGTATAGTAACAAAACCATTCTCTTTTGAAGGTAAAAAAAGAATGGAACAAGCTTTAGCTGGCTTAGAAGAATTAAAGAAACATGTTGATACTCTAATCGTTGTTCCTAATGATAGATTAAGAGAATTAATAGATAAAACAACTCCACTTCTTGATTCATTCAAAGAAGTAGATAATGTACTTCGTACAGGTGTTCAATCTATATCTGATTTAATCGCTGTTAATGGATTAATCAACTTAGACTTTGCTGATGTTAAAGCAGTCATGGAAAAACGTGGTAATGCCTTAATTGGTATTGGTATTGGTGTAGGTGAAAACAGAGCTGCAGAGGCTGCTCGTCAAGCTGTATCTAGTCCATTATTAGAAACTACTATAGATGGTGCAACTGATGCTATTATCAATGTTACTGGTGGACCATCATTAACATTATTTGAAGTTGAAGAAGCAAATGAAGTTGTAAGAAAGAGTGCAAACACTGATATTAATACAATATTTGGAGCTATTATTTCAGAAAATTTAACTGATGAAGTAATAGTTACTGTTATTGCAACAGGTTTTGAAGAAGAAAGTGAACCATTATATCAACCATATGCAAGAAATAATGTCAAAGAAGAAAAATTTGACCCAGAAGATGATGATAATGATTCTACTGATATTCCATCTTTCTTTAGAAATAGAAACTTTTAACTATAATCGACACATTTATATGTGTCTTTTTTTTATACTTATTTTGGTGATACTATGTATATTGAGATAATAGTCATATTTAATTTTTATATTGATTTTTTGGTATTATTATTGACTTCAATATTAGTAAAAAAAAGAGTCTCCAAAAAAAGACTAATCATTTCTTCAACTATAGGAGGGTTTTCTTCATTAATATTGTTTCTAAACATTTCTGTAATTGAATTACTAATAATGAGTTTTATGATTTCTTTATTAATAATAAAGATTGCTTATGATAATATTAAAGCACTATTATATTTTTATTTAAATTCAATATTAATCGGTGGTTTAATATTTTTAATTAATAATTTTATTAAATTAAAACCATTAGAAAATTATTTTATATTGATATTAATAACTCCAATAGTACTAGTAATATATAAAATAAATATAAAATCTTTAAAAGAAAATTACAATTTAAATTATCAAATAAAACTAAATTATAAAGGCAAAGAAATTACTTTAAATGCCTTTTTAGATACTGGTAATAATTTAAGTGATCCATATTTTAACAAACCCGTTATTCTAATAAATGATTATTCATTAAAATATGACAAGTTTTTCTATATTCCATATAGTACAATAACAGAAAGAGGAATCATAAAAGCAGTATGTATAGAAGAGTTAGAAATAATTGGGTTCAAAAAACTTAAAAATGTCGTCGTTGGATTACTACCAAAACAGCTAGAATTGCATAAAACAGATTGCCTTTTAAACAAAAGATTAATGGAGGAATAAAATGATTAATATTTTTAAAAGAATAATTAGAATATTTTTACCAAATAATAATATTTATTTTGTTGGTAGTGCTGATAAATTACCTGGGCCTTTATCTAAAGAAGAAGAAAATGAGTATGTTCTAAGAGCTTTAAATAATGATTCCTATGCTAAGAATAAGTTAATTGAACATAATCTCCGTTTAGTTGTTTATCTTGCTAAGAAATATGAGGGAACAGGTTACGATTTAGAAGATTTAGTAAGTATTGGAACAATTGGACTAATTAAAGGAATAAATACTTATAAGAATGATAAAAACATTAAACTTGCAACATATGCATCTAGATGTATTGATAATGAAATATTAATGTTTCTAAGAAAAAATAAAAGGCGAAAGGCTGAAATATCTTTTGAGGACAATTTAAGCTTTGATGCTGAAGGAAATGAACTTCATTTAGAAGATATTTTAGGTACTGAAGCAAATATAGTAACCAAAAGGTTAGAAGACGAGTTAAATTATAAATTATTACATCAAGAATTAGAAAGATTGAATGAGAGAGATAAAAAAATAATTATTTTAAGATATGGATTATTTAATAATAAAGAAATGACCCAAAAAGATGTGGCTGAATATTTAAATATAAGTCAATCATATATATCGCGAATTGAAAAAAAAGTAATAAAGAGACTTAAAAGTGCAATAAAATAATAAATCTTCATATAAAACTATGAAGATTTTTCTTATTGTGTTAAAATTAATTAGGTGGTTTTATGTTAGATAAAATAAGTAGAATCGAAGATATACAAAAATTAAATATTGACGAGATGAAAAAATTAAGTGAGGAAGTTAATGCTTTTATTCTAGAAAGTGTTTCTAAAACCGGTGGTCATTTAGCCTCAAATTTAGGTATAACTGATTTAACAGTAGCATTATTTAAAGTTTTCGATTTTAATCATGATAAAATTATCTTTGATGTAGGACACCAGTCATATGCATATAAAATTTTAACTGGAAGAAAAAAAGAGTTTGAAAATCTAAGAAAATTTAAAGGTTTAAGTGGATTTCCTAAAATTGATGAAAGTAAATATGATTTTTTTAGTACAGGTCATAGTAGTAACTCAATATCTGCCGCTTTAGGCTATGCTGTTGCTCGCGATTTAAGCCATGAAAATTATAATGTTATTGCTCTTATTGGAGATGGCTCTATGACTGGAGGAGAAGCATTTGAAGGTTTAAATAATCTTGGAAACTTAAATACTAAAATGTTAGTCATATTAAATGATAATGGTGAATCTATTTCTAATAGTGTAGGTGGCTTAGCTAAAAAACTAAATAATATTAGAATCAATCAAAAATATATTAATTTTAAGAAAGACTTAAAGAAAAAATATAAAAGTAAAACAATATTTGTTCTTCGCAAGATTAAGAATCGTTTTAAAGACATTATCTTACCAAATAGAATGTTTGAAAGCTTTGGTGTTAAATATATAGGTCCGATTAATGGCCACAATATGAAAGAACTAGTAGATACTTTAACTAAAATAAAGAATATTGATTCTCCAATTATCTTACATGTCATAACCGAAAAGGGTCATGGATATGAACTAGCTAGTAAGTATCCTAATCTTTATCATGGAGTTTCTAGCTTTAATATCGATGAAAAAATCGAGAAAAAATCTAATGATTATTCATATTACTTCGGGACTGCACTAAAAGAATTAAGGGCTAAAAATGATAAAATCGTTGCAATAACTGCTGCTATGCAAGATGGTACAGGTTTAACAGAGTTTGCAAAAGAATTTCCAAAATCTTTTTTTGACGTCGGAATTTCAGAAGAACATGCCGTAACTTTTGCAGGCGGCTTAGCTTTAAATGGATATAAACCAGTAGTTTCAATCTATTCTACGTTCTTAGAACGTGCTTATGATCAAATCTTAATTGATATATGTATGCAAAAATTAAATGTCGTTTTTGCAATTGATAGAGCAGGACTAGTAGGTGAAGACGGAGAAACTCATCAAGGAGTATTTGATTTATCATATTTGTCTCATATGCCAAATATGGAAATAATTGCTCCAAAATGTGTAGAAGATCTTAAACCTTGCCTTAATTATGCCATAAGTAGGCCAAATCCGGTTGCGATTAGATATCCTAAAGGATTTTACTCTGAAAAAAAATATGCCTTAGAAAGCTTAAAAACAGGAAAATGGCAAGTAATTCAAAAAGGTGAAGATATTGCAGTAATTACAGTTGGAAAAACATATGAATTTGCAAAACAAATAATAACTGAATTTCCTGATATAGAAGTAATAAATGCAACCTTTGTTAAGCCTTTAGATTATAAAATGATTAATCATTTGGCCAAAAATAATTATCACATTATTACAGTTGAAGACAATGAGATTAATGGAGGATTTGGTTCATTAGTTTTATTGTATTTAAATAAAATAAGATATAATAAGAATATCGATATTTTGGGTTATGATGATAGATTCATAAAACAGGGGAAAATAAGTGAATTAATGTATGAAAATGGTATTAGTTATGAAAAAATAAAAGAATTAATCTTAAAAGCTAAAAATATGATATAATTATAAAATGAGGTGCAAAAATGAAGAAGAAAAATATTATAAAAAAATATTTTATAATTGTAAGTGCTACTTTTATATGTGGCTTGATTTTTGCCTATGGCACACGATTAATTCATTTCTATCTTAAAGAAAATAGAGTAGTCGAAGATGATGAAGTAGTAGTTAAAACTAATTATTTTAATGATATATTAGAAAACACAATAAATGTAACCGATTCAAATGGCGGTTTATATTTAGACAAGGAAAGCTATATCTATAAATATGATGCAACTGATAATTATTTATGGTATTCTGGTCAAATGTGGCGTATTCTAAAAATAAATGATGATAAAACAATTACAATGATAACAGATGAAGCAATTGCTTTAATGCAGATTAAATATGAGGATAATATCTTTATTGAAGACTATTTAAATGATTTTTATGAAAAACTAGATCATGATTATCTAGTACCTTTTACTGTGTGTGCCGACAAGATTGTTGACAATAAAATCACATGTGAAGATACAAAAGAAGTTAATATCGCCTTATTAGATTTATTTACTTATAATAAATGTGGTAGTCTAAAGAGTTTTATTAATGATAATACTACATTTTGGCTTAATAGTAGAAATGATGAAGACAATTTCCTTTACATCAATTCTGAAGGAGCAGTTGGAGTCGGAAGCGAAATAGCTCACAATATAAGACCAGTAGTTACAATCAAAGATAAGATTGATCTTGTCGATGGTGACGGAACTAAAGAAAATCCTTATATTATTTCTAAAAAAGGTCCAGAAAAAATATCAGAATCTTTTGTAGGAGAATATATAACATATAATGATTCAATATGGAGAATCATAAATATTACTGAAAAAAGTGTTCAAGCCATTAAAACAACATGTATTAAAACTGATAATGATGAATGTCTAAATTATAAGTTTGGTACAATTATCAATTATTATAATAGTTTGCTTTATAAATATTTAAATAATACCTATTTAAAAAATCTAGAAAACAGTGATTACATTGTCAAGGATAATTTCTATAATGGTGTTTATGCAGACTATAATTACAAGGCACTTAATGATAGTACTGTAGAGGCATATGTAGGATTACCTAAAATAACAGAATATTATATTCAAAATAATATAAATAGTTATTTAATAACACCGAATTTAATTGAAACTGTATATACAATAAATGAGATGGGAAACTATTATTTAGTAAAACCTACTAACGAATTAAATATCTATCCAGTCTTAAATTTTGACGTGGAATTAAGTGTTATAGATGGTGAAGGAACTATCAATAGTCCATATGAATTAAGCAGGTGATTAGATGGAAGAAGAAACATTAATAATAGATAAAAAAGATTTGAAAAAAAGCAAAAAAAAGTCTAAAAAAAGTCATATAAATGGTTGGTTTTATACATTTATTGTCTTAGATATTCTTGCAGTAGGAGTCCTATTTGTAATTTATGGCCCTTGGGATGGTTTCAGAGATTTCTGGATCACATCTGCAATGACAACGATGACTCATCATTATTTAGCAGAGACCTTTTATACGGAAGATACGATAAATAAAACAATCAGTAAGAATTATGTCGAGAATTTAGAAGAAGAAACTAATACAAGTGAGATTGTTTTCTCTAATGGAGAAGATACAGGCGTTTATGAATCAGAATATGAGGAGCAGATTTTAAAACGAGATGAGGGAAATGACTTATATAAAATATTTGATATTAAGATAAATGGTCATAATGCTCACATTGCAGTCATATATGATCCATCACGTATTCACTATACAGTTTCATCAAAAATAAATAATCATGGTCAAAAATTAGTTGAATTAGCTAAAGAACAAGAGGCTATAATAGTCGTTAATGCTTCTGCTTTTTCAAGAAAAGGAGCTAAATTAGTTCCAAATGGCGTAACTATTAAAGATGGTAAAGTATTACAAAATGGTACCATGAGTAAAAAACACGGCATAATCGGATTTAATAATGATAATGTTTTAGTGCTAATGAAAGGCACTGCCGAAGATGCAATTGCTGCTGGAATACGTGATGCGATGAGTTTTGGCCCATTTTTATATGTTAATGGTGTCGCTGCTAAAATAAATGGTAATGGTGGTTGGGGATATCATCCTAGAACTGTAATTGCCCAAAGGAAAGATGGCATTGTATTTTTCATCGTATTTGATGGAAGAAGTGTTGGACACCTTGGTGCTAGCATGAACGATTTAATTGAGGTTTTAACTCGTTATAAAGCTTATAATGCTGCCAATTTAGATGGTGGTGGATCATCAACATTAATTCTAAACAATCAATTAGTTAATAAACCTGGTGGTTGGGGATACTCTGGTGATAGATATTTACCAGATGCTTGGATTATAAAATAAAAGAGATTGAAAAATCTCTTTTTTTTGGTTAAAATTATATTAGGTGGTAATAATGAAAATTAAATATTTATTAGTTTTGTTACTATTATTTTTAGTTGGCTGCTCAAAAGTAACTATTAATAAAGACTCATTTATAAATAAAATAGATTCTAATTTTGAAGACATGCTAATTATAAGTAAGCAAGAACTTAATAGTCATTATGATATCGATACAACTAAATTTAAAGATTACATATTTAAAATTTCAAAAGATGACCCAATCAATATATATATTTTAGTATCACCAATTAGTAAAAAAGAAGCTAAGAATGAAATCGAAAAATTCTTTAAAATAAAACTTAAAGAAGTAAATGAAATAAATAAAAAAAGAATTGAAAATCGATATGACAATAACTATGGAGATTATTTATTCTATATAGTTTCAAATAAGAACAAAGAAATATATAAAGAAATGAATGAATTTATTAAAAATGAATAGAAATTTCTCTTTTCGTTCAATATAAAACGAAAGGAGATTTTTTCTTGGCTCGTAATAAAGTAGAAATCGCGAATGTAAATACTTCAAATTTAAAAGTTTTAAAACATAAAGAGATGATAGCTTTATTTGAAAAATTAAAAAAAGGTGACATTAAAGCTAAAGAAGAATTAATTAATGGTAATCTAAAACTAGTATTATCTATTTTAAAAAAATATATTAACCGCACTGATAATATGGATGATTTATTTCAAGTTGGATGTGTAGGCTTAATAAAAGCCATTGACAATTTTGATTTAAAACATGAAGTAAAATTTTCAACCTATGCAGTACCAATGATACTAGGTGAAATAAAAAGGTATTTAAGAGATGCTACTAGTAGTGTTAGAATTTCAAGAAGTATTAAAGATTTAGCTTATAAAGCCTTAAAAGTCAAAGAAGAACTAACAAATAAATATAATAGAGAAATTACTATTCGAGAAATAGCTAATTATATGGGAATACCTGAAAGTGACATAAATGAAGCATTTGAATCAATGTATGAAACAGTCAGTATTTTTGAACCAATTTTTAATGATGGTGGTGAAACAATATACCTATGTGATCAACTAGGTGACAAAAAGAATACTCTCTATCCAATAGAATATTATATAGCTCTAAAAGAAGCTTTAAAAAAACTTAAAAAGAAGGAAAGATATATTATAAACGAAAGATATATAATTGGTAAAACTCAAATGGAACTTGCCTCTGAAATAGGTATTTCTCAAGCTCAAATATCAAGATTAGAAAAAAATGGGATTGAAAATTTAAAAAAAATAATAAAATAGAGCTAAAAGCTCTATTTTAATTTAATATTTAATACTCTTTGATAAAAAGGTGTGTCAAGTTCAGCAGCCGTTTCAATAGGTTTATAATAATCAACTGCATTAGTATTGATATTACTTGCCATTTCTGTACTTTTTGATGTATAAATTGGTACATTATAACAATTAGGTTTTAATTCAAAATATTGTAATAATTGCCTAATTTCTTCATCACTTGCATCATATAATACCTTAGTATAACCATTAGAAAGTGCATGGATAAGATAGGCTAATCGTGTAACATTTATTATTGGCCTATGATAATAACCACTTCTTTCGGTAGATAAAGGTATGAAGTATTTTTCTTCATTGTCTAGTGAAATCCTAAAAGGATAATTTGAATTTGAACATGCTAAATAAGAATCATATTCTGCTTTATAAAAATCAATAACTGAATCAAAAGGATTGATTCGACTTAAAGTCCATTCTTTTAGTTCTAGAGAATCTCCATCATAGCCAAAAGCTGACCTTTTAAATATAAACAAATTATTTTCACGTTTAAGCAAAGCTTCATTAGTAAATGGACAACTCTCCATAGTTTTTGAAGATGAGGTATCAAGAAACCACATCGAATTTGTTTCTTTTAAATTTAAAAGTCGCCATTTAATTGCACTTACATTTATTTTAAGAGTATAACTCTTTAGATAATCTTTTTCTCTAACATAAACTGTTCTTCCTTTTTCGACCATATATCTCGCCTCACAACATGCTATTTTAACATATATATGTTAATTTGTAACAAAAAATGATATGACAAATTATATCATTTTTATTTTTCAATTAAAAATTGTAATAAATCATGTGGGTCAAAATCATTAAAAATAATATTATAAATAATATTAATAATTGGCATATTTACTTTTCTATTATCCAATAATTTATAAATTGATTTTAATGTATAAAGTCCTTCAACAGTAGTACTAGCTAAATAATCATCTATCTCTTTTTTTGAAACTCCAGAACCTATCATATAACCATATGTGAAGTTACGACTTTTCTTACTAGTGCAGGTAAGTAAAATATCACCAAATCCTGCAAATGAAAGAATCGTTTTTTTAGACCCTCCCAATGCTTTTATCAAATTTTTAATGTCATTCAATGATTCTGTTATAAACATTGCTTGAGTAGATTCAGGCATTCCCATACCATCTAACATTCCTGCTGCTATCGCGACCACATTCTTAATAGAACCGCATATTTCAATTCCCAAAATATCACGAGTTGGACGTAATTTAAGAGTATTATTTTGAAGTGTCTCTTTTAAAATTTTAGCTGTTTCTTTATTTTTAGTACCTAAACTAAGACCAATTGGTACTTTAGAAGCAATATCTACAGCAAAAGAAGGCCCTGATATAACTGCAAGTTTAGTAGTTTTAATATATTTTTTAAAAACATCTGTTACAAAAAGACAAGTATCTTGTTCAATTCCTTTTGAACCAATACAAACATGTTGTTCGCGCGTAATGTAATGTCTTAATTCGCGTGAAATATCATCTACAAAACCGGCTGGAACTGCTATCATGATGAGGTTAGCATCCTTAACAGCTTCTTTCATATCAGTTGTATATTTGAAATTACTTGGTAATTTTATACCCTTTAAGACATTTTTATTTTCATTATATTTTTCTAACATTTCTTTTTCTTCATCAAACTTTGTCCAAACAGTTAAATCAACCTTATTCTCATTAAACATTAAAGCTAAAGACAATCCATATGCTCCAGCCCCTAAAATTGTTACTTTCATTTTATCACCATTAATATGATAACATTTTTTTAGAATTAATTAAACTTTTTTTTCATATATTTAAATGGTGATATTTATGAGATTATCAGAACTTCAAAACAAAGATGTTATTAATATCAAAGATGGCAAAAAGGTAGGTAATATTATTGATGTAATTATCAATAATGAAGGTAAAATGAATAGTATAATTGTTGAACAAACAAAAGGAATGAAAGTATTTACTAATAAAGAAGACATCGAAATTAATTGGACTCAAATCGAAAAAATAGGTGAGGATGTAATTTTAGTAAAACTATTGATATAGGTTATTTTAAATGTTATAATCTTCTAGTGAAGGTCGTGAGTTTATGGAAATAATAAAAGTAATTTTATATGGAATTATTGAAGGAATAACAGAATGGTTACCAATAAGTAGTACAGGACATTTGATAATATTTGAGAAATTTTTGAATTTTAGCTATTCAGAAGACTTTATAAACATGTTTAGAGTAGTTATTCAATTTGGGGCAATTTTAGCTGTAGTAGTGCTTTATTTTAAAAAATTATGGCCATTTACTACTAAAGAAAAATATTTTATAAAAAAAGATACCCTTATGATGTGGATTAAGATTGTTGTTGCATGTATTCCAGCAGCTATTGTTGGAGTATTATTCGATGAATTTTTCGAAAGTTTATTTTATAAACCAATTCCAATTGCACTAGCCCTAATAATAGTAGGAATCATATTTATTGTAGTTGAAACAAAGAAACCTCAAATAAAAGTGAATAGCATTTCTGAAATAACTTTTAGTACAGCTTTCTTAATCGGAATTGCTCAATTATTAGCTGCAATATTCCCAGGTGTTTCTAGATCAGGAGCAACAATAGTTGGAGCATTAATATTAGGTGTTTCTAGAACTATAGCTGCTGAATTTACTTTCTTTATGGCAGTTCCTGTAATGTTAGGTGCAAGTCTTTTAAAAATAATGAAATTTGGATTTAATTTTCAATCAGAAGAGTTAATAGCTTTAGGAGTTGGTATGATTGTTGCATTTGTAACATCTTTACTAGTAATTAAGTTTTTGATTAATTATATTAAAAAGCATGATTTTAAAGTATTTGGTTATTATAGAATTGGACTTGGAATTATAATTCTCATTTTAATGTTATTAGGCATTTAAAAAAAGAGCATTAGCTCTTTTTATTTTGTTGTGATAATAACACTATATGATTTTCCTTGAGTAACTTTAGTTCCATCTTTAACTGGACTATCCTCATGAATGTAACCAGAATTTGGATACACATTAGTTTTTTTAGTTGAGAAGTTAAATGTTACCCCAGGATAATTATTTGCAAAATATCCTTTTAATGATTTAATTGAAGCATCTGCATTACCAAATGTTAATAATGACTCATATAATTCAACTGTAAATGTTTTAGCACTTCCTTTGCTCAAAGTTATTAAAACAGATGTTCCACTTATAACACTAGAACCAGCTTTTTTATTTTGGGCAATAGCAGTATCTTTCGGTGTAGTAGAGTAAGAACCATAAGTAAAGCTACAATTTAAGCCCAAGTTAGAACATGTTGAACTTATTTCAGACTTTGTCTTACCAACAAAATTAGGTATTGTTATTGATTTACCACTAGAAATAGTAACTACTATAGGATCATCTACATCAATTAAATCATTTGTTTCAAGTGAGAATTTAATGATATTTCCTTTTGGAACACTATTATTAAATTCATATTCTTCTTCATATTTAATATTATAATTATTTGCCCAAGTACGGAACTCAGCTAAAGTTTTAAATGATGGCATTTTTAAAGCCCCTTTAGAAGTAGTAATTTTAATGAGTGTCCCTTCAGATATCTCATCGTTTTCTTTGTAATTAGCACTTACAACTTTGCCTACTTCAATATTACTATCATAAGTATCACTAAGAGATATTTTAAGTTTATTGTCATTAATCCATTTAACAATATCAGCAACTGACATTGAGAGTAAATCTGGAACTATTATCTTTTCTCCTTTAGATACAGTTATAAGAACCTTTGTACTAAATGGTTTAACAATTTCTCCTTCAGCAATTGATTGATTAATTACAATATCTTTATCTTGATTACTAAATTCATATTTTAACTCATAGTTAATTGCATCTTGATCAAGTAAGAGTTTAGCATTAAATAGTGTTTCTCCAATTAAATTAGGCATACTAAGCTCAGTTAAATCTGATTTTTTACCTAATGAAACTGTAATTTTAATTTCATCATTTCTTCTAACTTCACCATTTTTACTTTGAGTGATAATCGTATTACGAGCATTATAATTACTAGTTTCATAACTAATTTTAACGTTATTTAAATGTAAAGACTTCATTTCTTCTAAGAAAAGATCTATGTCTTGACCAACAAATGACTGTAAAATAACAAGTTTATCATAGTTATAACCACCAGATATAGTTAAAGCAATTTTCGAAATTGAATCTAATTTACTATTAGCTAATACATCTTGAGCAAAAATGATATTTTCTAAAACAGTATCACTATATTCATAATTTTGGGTAATTTCAATATTATTATCAATTCCCCAAGTAATTGCTTCACTTATATTTTGGCCAACAAAGTTAGGCACTAATTCAGTTTCATTCTTTGCCTGTGTACTAGGTGTTTTTATAACAAAAAACGTACAAATACCAAAGATAATAACCATTATTGAACTAATCAATGCCAATTCTTTCTTTTTACTTATTTGATTAACAATATTTATGATTGATATAACCATTAAAAGCCCTATATCTAAAACCAATAATTTAAAATTAGCAACATTTCTTTTAAACAAAATGATATATATTGAAAATGCTAGCACTAGGACTAGTACAATTATTGAAATTATCAAATTATAGTTAGTTTTCTTTTTCTTCATAGCATCACCAATTACATTATAACTTATTTTAAAACAAATTTTAATAAAAATAATGCTTTTTTTAGTCAATTTGACAGAAATGGCATTTTTTGCTATAATCAACCTCGTTAGTGGCGCATTATTCTAGTCATTATAATTGTTATGGAGACGGGGCTAAAAATCCGTTGAAGAGCATACATTTCACCTTTTGGTTTTTGCTTCATACGCCCAGTTTGGGGTGATTGCTGAAAGGAATGAATAGTTGGGCTCTCATAATGGCATATGAGCAAGTACCAATTATTCTGAGATCTATTTATTAGATAAACCTACTATGTGGCGTCTAGTTACGAGTAGTGTAGCTTGTCTTGAGTGGATGTTGGGAATAATTACAATATTTTAAGGTTGTGTGGCCGCATAACTTTAATCTACTAGTTTGAAACAATATTTGCAAAAAAGAATAAGTAGCAATTAAATGGTGAGGAAAACTCCTAGAATGTATATACTTAAGGATTGCAGTGCGAACTAAGTGGCAATCAAGTCATATAGACGGAAACGCTATATTAAATCTTTTAAAGGGGAACCGCTCTTTAGGTAACTGAGAGTAAGATTTAGAGAAATTCTACTTGACCTAAGTCGCAAAGTTTACTTTGTATAAGCCATTATTTTTCAAATTTAGAGCACAGCTCTTTTTTTGTTATATAAGGAGAACTATGAAAAAATATATTCAAATTTTAAAAACCGAAGATAAATCTAAAAAAAGAGATAAAAATTCATCTTGGATTTTTATTATAATAATACTTTCATTTATTATTTCTTTTGGTTTTTCATTTATATCAGAAACAATCTTACCAGGAGTAAATATTGCCCTTGGAATTGTCCTTATTTTAGTGTTTATTTTAATAGGTGCAATCTTTGATATGATTGGAGTTGCTGTTGCGAGTGCGAATGAAGCACCGTTTCACTCAATGGCAAGTCAAAAAGTAAGAGGGGCTTCTTTAGCAATTAAAATGATTAAAAATGCCAATAAAGTATCGTCTTTCTGCAATGATGTAATAGGAGATATCTGTGGTATCATCTCTGGTTCTGCAGGTGTTGCTGTTGCACTTAAAATATCAAATTACTTAGGAAGTGATATTTTAATAACGACACTTTTTATCACTGCATTTATTGCTTCTTTGACTATTGGAAGTAAAGCTTGTGGCAAAAATATTGCTTTAAATAAAAGTAATGTTTTACTATATGAAACTGCTAAAATACTTAGTATTTTCAAGAAATAGCAAAGCTTGACATAAAATAGAATATTGAGATATAATTATTGCTAGATACGGAGGAAAAAAATATGCCTGATTATACAGATTCTAGTGTTGTTAGAACACATAAAAGTGCTGCTAAAAACATTAAAAAAGTAATTAGAAGTGACTATCGTGGAGAAATTGCAAAATACTCAGTTGCTGAAATTGTCTGCGCAATTTTAGTTGGAGCTGGGGTAACAACTTATCTTGGATTAAAAGGAATTGAACCAATTGCTACTGAAGGAATTGGAAACGTTACTAACTTGCCAGGATTAGGTGCTTTTCTTCAAGAAGCAAGAGCATTTGTTCAAGAAAAAGTTATTCCAAACATCAAGAATTTACCAGAATTATGGAATGCAATTAAAAGTGAAAATATTATGGAACATGTTACAGTAGCAGCAACAGCATTAATAGCTGGAGCTGGAGCTTGGTATAATCACAAACGTGCTGAAGCTATACGTGATAGAAATGATGAAATAAAAGAAGAATTAGGAAAATTAAGGGGACACTAATAATATGAATGGATTTAAAGTAGGAACAGTTTTAACATTAGATGACAATAAAGATTATGTTATCAGTCAAGCCAAAATGAATGAAGGTAGTTACTACATGCTATTAATTGAAATGCCTGATTATAAATCATTTAAATTTGCAAGACTTATTGATAATGAACAATTGGAAGAAATCGATGATGTTAATTTAATAGATAAATTAGTAGTTTTGTTTAATAAGAAGGATTAGTCCTTCTTTTAAAATTGACAAATTTTAAAATTGTGCTATAATAAGCGCGAGTTAAGGGGGAAAAATAACAATGAAAAAACAAGAAACTGCATATACAAAATTTACTAAATCAAGAAGAGGATACAATGCTAGACAAATAGCAAAAGGTGTTGGTTTAGGTGTTGCATTAACAGGTTTTGGGGCTGCTATGAAAGATGCTTTCAACAACATTGATTTAACAAATATTGGACAATTTGCTACTCAAGTTGGAAATAAAGCCTTAGCATTCTATAAAGAATTACTTGCTAAATGTAATCCAGCTGCATCAGTTCCAGCTTATATCTTTTTAGGTTTAGCCGGTGGTTTTATAGCATTAATGGTACATGGTAGAATTTCAAAAAGAAAATTTGAAACAGATACTGTTAGTGGTTTATCATTAGAAAATCAATCTTTAATTGAAAAGAATCAAGAATTAACTGAAAATAATGAAGCTTTACAAAAGAGTTTAACAAAATCTCTTAAAAAAGCTCCAACTGCTCCTGCAGCACCTGCTGCACCAGAAGCTGAACCAGCAGTTAGATAATTAAACACGTACAAATTGTACGTGTTTTTTCTTGCCTATTATGATATAATTAGGTAGGTGAGATTATGCTCTATTTATTATATGGTCTTGAAAAATTTTTAATAGATGAAGAAATCAATAAAATCATCAAAACAAACAATATAGATGAATATAGTATTTCTAAATTTAATGCCAAAACAAACACAATTGATGAAATCTTACTAGATGCAATATCTATGCCTCTATTTGGAGAAAGGCGTTTAATCATAATTGAAGATGCCTATTTTTTTACATCAGAAAAGGCAGAAAATGATGATATATTAAAAAAACTAACAAATTATTTAAATGATTATAATAAAAAAAATATAACTATCTTTGTCTCAAATACTGAGAAATTAGATGAGAGAAAAAAAGTAACAAAATTAATTAAAAGTACAGCTAAAGTTTTGGAGTTTAATCTAAAAAAAGACTCCAATGAAATGATTAAAGAACTACTAAAAGATTATAATATAGACTATAAAAATATTAATTTAATAAAAGAAAAATTAAATAATCAAAATGACTTAATCAAGCCAGAAATTGAGAAATTAGTTACATATAAAGATACTAAAGAGATAACTGAAAGTGATATTAATAATGTAATATCTAGTTATCCTAATAT
>CAMVNN010000011.1 GCA_947168865.1 uncultured Bacillota bacterium | reverse complement strand
TGAAGATACTATTAAAGAAAATATATTATATGGTTTAAACGAAGACGAGATTGACTTAAAAGAAATTGGTGAAAAACTAGGTTTTGATGAGGATTTTTGGAATAAAGATCCATTAAAACTATCATATGGTGAAAAAAAGAAAATAGTTATTGCATCTATGTTAGCTTTTAATCCAGATGTTATTTTAGTTGATAATTTTTTGAATTCTCTCGATTTTGAAAATCAAAAGTTATTCATAAATATTTTGAAGAGAATGCAATTTGATGAGCATAAAATTGTTATAATTGCTGATCAAAACATTAAATTATTGTATGAATTAGTAGATGAAGTAATATTATTAACTGATGAAATATTACTATCTGGTAATAAATATGATGTTTTTAAAAATGTTGATTTGTTAAATGAATTCGATATTGAAATTCCTGAATATATTGAATTTGTTAACATAGTTGCACGCAGAAAGAATATTGATTTACCATATAGGGATCGCATAACTGATATTGTAAAGGATGTGTATGATAATGTTTAAAATTAGTCGCTATTACAAAACTGATTCACTTATTCATGACATTAATCCTTTCTTAAAGTTGTTCATTACAATTATTTTCATAATAAGTGTGTTTATAGCTAAATCTATGATGGCAAATTTATTCTTAATTTCATTTTTATTAATAATTATGGTTGCGAGTAATGTTCCAGCTATAGAATATTTAAAATCTATTTGGTTCATTAAATATTTTATAATTTTGTTAATAATCATGGACTTGATTTTCTTTCATTCGTTTTCGCATTTAATATCTGTATTAATTCCAATGATTATGATTGTATTAATGACATCTGTTTTAATATTTACAACTAAATTGAGGGATTTAATGATGACTTTTGAAATATTATTAACTCCGCTTAAGATATTTGGAATTAATCCACGAAAGGTAGCTTTTTCAATGATGCTTGCTATTAGATTTATTCCAATTTTGCTTGATGAAGCAAAAAATATAATTAAAGCCAAGAAAAATCTTAATCAAAAAAGTAAAGAAACTTTTAAGGATAAAATTCGTAATGCGACAAATTTTATGACACCACTTATGAGTAAGAGTCTTGATCATGCTGATCGCTTGGCAGATACAATGACTATTAGAAACTATACTTTTGATAAAAAAGAAAATTATGTTTTATACACTAGACGTATTGATTATGCTGTAGTTGCAGTTCAAATACTTATATTTATAGCAATTCTTATGAAAGGATAATTATGAGATACTTGATGACATTTTCATATGATGGTTCTAAATTCCATGGCTATCAAATTCAAGATGGACTTAGAACTATTCAAGGTGAAATTGAATATGAATTAACAAGACTAAATGGTATGAAACCTGTAAAACTAATTTCAAGTGGACGTACTGATGCTTTGGTTCATGCTTATAATCAAAAAGGACATTTTGATTTTGCCAAAGAAATTAATCCTGAAAAAGTAAGAAATTCGTTAAATAGACTGCTTAAAGGCGATATTTATATTAAAAGTATAGTTAATGTCAATTCTGACTTCAGTGCTAGACATGATGTCAAAGAAAAAACTTATGAATACAAAATAAATGTAGGTGAATATAATCCAATTGAAATGAATTATGTGTATCAGTATTGTAAAAAACTAGATATAGCTAAAATGATTGAAGGATCAAAATATTTACTTGGTGAACATGACTTTTCTTCTTTTGTTAAAAAAGATAGTTTGAAAGAAGATAATGTTAGAAATATTTATAAAATTGATATTAAAGAAAAAAAAGACGTTATTTTAATTAATATAACTGGGAATGGTTTTTTAAGATACATGGTTAGAAACATTGTTGGAACTCTTATATTTGTTGGTGAAAACAAAATTGAACCGATTAAAGTAAAAGAGATTTTAGAAAAAAAAGATCGTGTTTATGCTAAGAAGACAGCACCAGCTTGTGGATTATACTTAAAAGAAGTGAAATATTAACATGTAAACTCACTTCTTTTTGCTTTAAAATATTGACAAAAACGTAATAATTTAGTAATATTATCACTGGTACATTTTATAAATCCCATTAAACGAGTCGTGGGAAGACTTGTTTAGATTAAATTGAAGGGAGAAAGAAATATGAAGAATTCATATATTCAAGCAAAAGAAACAGTTGAACGTAAATGGTATGTCGTTGATGCTGAAGGACAAAGCCTTGGACGTGTAGCTGCTAAAGTTGCAACAGTTTTGAGAGGAAAACACAAACCAACTTATACACCAAATGTAGATTGTGGTGACTTTGTAATTGTTATTAATGCTTCTAAAGTTGTTTTAACAGGCAACAAATTAGCTGATAAGAAATACTACAATCACAGTCGTTATGCAGGTGGTATGAGAGTTAGAACTGCTAAGGATATGATTGAAAAATATCCAGAGGAAATGATGGAAGTTGCTATCAAAGGAATGCTTCCAAAGGGAAGATTAGGAAGACAAATGTATAGAAAGTTATTTGTGTATGCTGGTGAAAATCATCCACATACTGCTCAACAACCAGTTGAGTTAAAAATTAACTAGGAGGGTTTATTAAATGGCAGAAAAAAGAGTATTTTTAGGAACAGGTAAAAGAAAATCATCTGTTGCTCAAGTAAAATTAGTTCCAGGAAAAGGTAAGATTACAGTTAATGGACGTGATGTTCGTGACTTCTTCCCATATGAAACTAATGTAATGGATTTAAAACAACCATTAGTTATGACAAATAATGAAGAAACATTTGATATCGATGTAAAAGTATCTGGCGGTGGATTTACTGGTCAAACAGGAGCTATCCGTTTAGGTATTACAAGAGCTTTATTAGAATATGATAAGGCAAATGCAGAAAATGAAGATAGCTACAGAAAAACATTAAAAAGAAATGGAATGGTTACTCGTGATTCTCGTAAAAAAGAAAGAAAGAAACCAGGTCTAAAAGCAGCTCGTCGTGCTCCACAATTCTCAAAACGTTAAGAAATATGTATTGGAAAAAATCCGATTTATTCGGATTTTTTTGTTACTATGTGTTATACTAGAATAAATTGGAGGGTTCTTTATATGAAAATAATGGATATATTGAAACCTATAAAATATGGTTGGATAGATAAAAAAGGCAATAGATATTATGCCGATGAAGGAGATTTTATAAATGACTATATTCTAGAAACACCTGAAGAAGTAGAAAAAAATCAAATTGGTCTTTGCTGGGATCAAGTTGAATATTTAAGGGATTATTTAGAAAAGAAAGAAGTCAAAGTCAAAACTTATTTTTTAATATACTATAAAGGTATATGTCCAACTCACACCTTCCTTGTTTATGAGGAAAATAGTAAATATTATTGGGTAGAACATGCATGGGAAAAATTTTCTGGAATTCATGAATATAAAGATTTAAGAGAATTACTTTTAGATGTAAAAAACAAATATATTGAATATGAACTAGAAGATGATTTCAACAACAAGGATTTATTAATTTATGAATATCAAAGACCTAAATCACATCTTACAGTTAAAGAATTTATAGGTTATTGCACATCTTCCAAAAAAATATAAGAAAGAGTGAAAAAGATGAAATTTAATAAGTTAATACCAGAATTAAGTGTTTCAGATATAAATCGAAGTAAGAAATTTTATTTGAATATAGGATTTCAAATAAAGTATGAGAGAAAAGAAACAAAATTTTGTTTTTTAGAATTAGAAGGCAATCAAATAATGATTGAAGAAATAAATAATCATTGGGATACTGGAAAACTGGAATATCCTTTTGGCAGAGGAATCAATATTAGTATGACAATTGGTGATGTTGAAAAATACTATAATGAATTAAAAGAAAAGAAAATAAAGATGTTCCTTGACTTAGAAATTCATAATTATAGAGTAGATAATAAGATATATGAAGATAAAGAATTCTTAATACAAGATCCAGATGGATATTTACTAAGATTTAATGATTGAATGGAGTTGAAAAGATGAAATTGGCAGACAATTGGAAGGATTATGAATGCATAGATGCAGGAAATGGTGAAAAACTAGAACGTTGGGGGAATATTATTTTAAGAAGACCTGATCCTCAAGCAATATGGCCAATAAATCAAAAAAAGGATTTATGGAAGCATGTTGATGGACATTATCACCGTAGTCATGAAGGTGGTGGTGAATGGGAGTTTAAAACAAAGCTACCTGATTACTGGACAGTTGATTATAAAAATCTTACTTTTAAAGTAAGTCCAACAAATTTTAAACATACAGGTTTATTTCCAGAGCAAGCTGTTAACTGGGATTATATAATGGAAAAAATAGGCAAAGAAAAAAGAAAATTGAATGCTTTAAATCTATTTGCATATACAGGTGCTGCAACAATGGCTTGCTCAGCTGCAGGAGCAGATGTTGTTCATGTTGATGCTGCTAAAGGAATGGTAGAATGGGCCAAAGAAAATATGCGTTTAAGTCATTTAGAAAATAATAAAATTCGTTTTATTGTTGATGATTGTATTAAATTCGTGGAAAGAGAGCATCGAAGAGGCAATAAGTATGATGTTATTATTATGGATCCACCTTCATATGGTAGGGGACCTAATGGAGAAACATGGAAGTTTGAAAAAAACATTTATGAGCTTGTTTTAAAATGTATAGATATTATGTCTGATGATCCGGTATTATTATTAATAAATTCGTATACAACAGGCATTTCTAGTACTGTTTTAGAAAATATTTTGAAAGTAACATTACTTGAAAAATATCCTGGTTATGAAATTGAAAGTGGAGAAATAGGAATACCAATTACTAACAATAATTTGGTATTGCCTTGTGGTATTTATGGTAGATTTAGCAAAAAATCTTAATGTCTTATATGAAGATAATCACATTATTGTTGTTGAAAAACCAATAAATATTCCTACTTGTGAGGATTCTTCAAAAGACCTTGATTTACTTAGTATTGTTAAAATGTATTTGAAGGAAAAATATAGTAAACCAGGGAATGTTTACCTTGGACTTGTTCATAGATTAGATCGACCAGTAGGTGGAGTAATGGTATTTGCTAAAACTAGTAAAGCTGCTAGTAGATTAAATGAGCAAATTAAAAATAATGAATTTGAAAAAAAATATTATGCTATTATAGAAGGAATCTTGAATAAAAAAACTGATAAATTTGAAGATTACCTTTTAAAAGATAGCAAAACAAATAAAGTTATAATCGACAAAAAAGGTAAATATGCTTTACTTGAATATAAAGTTCTTTCAGAAAAAGAAGGATTATCGTTAGTAGAAGTAAATCTTCATACAGGTAGATCACATCAAATAAGAGTTCAATTCTCATCTCGAAGTTATCCTTTGTTTGGGGATCAAAAGTATAATAAAAAAGCTAATTGTGGGGAACAAATAGCTTTATATTCACATTTCTTATCTTTCAAACACCCAGTAACAAAAGAAATAATGGAATTTAATCTTGGTTTACCAAATAGATATCCGTTTAACATTTTTAACTGAATGCTAGATCAAGAATCATCATTATCGCGAATCCAATTAAAGTAAATAAGGCCATTAGGTCTTTTTTTTCGTTTGTTTGGCTTTCTGGAATTAGTTCTTGCACTACTACATAAATCATAGCTCCAGCAGCAAAAGAAAGGATAAATGGAAGAATCATTTTAATTTCTTGTACCATTAAACAACCTAATACTCCAGCAATAGGTTCAACAATTCCACTTAGGCTTCCAACGATGAATGCTTTTAAATTAGAGTAACCATCTCTTTTAAGTGGTAAACTAATAGCTGTACCTTCTGGAAAATTTTGAATTCCTATTCCTAAAGCTAACAAAGACGCAGTTAAGAAGTTTGCACCATCTAATCCATATAAAATAGATCCAAATGCAACACCTACTGCTAATCCTTCAGGGATATTATGCAATGTTATAGAAAGAATTAGCATAAACGTTCTTTTGTTACTATTTTTAATAATAACATCATATGCTTTATCACCAATAAACAGAAATATTCCACCAGTTAAAAATCCTATAGTAATTATTAACCAAGCATTAATATAATTTAGACTATTAGACATTTCTAAGGCTGGATTTATGAGAGAAAAGAAACTAGCTGATATCATTACTCCAGCTGCAAAGCCCAACATTGCATCCATAATAGTTTTGTTTGGCTTTTTAAAAATAAATACTAATGCAGAACCTAATGCTGTTATTAGAAATGTAAAAGAAGTAGCAATTATTGTTTGAATAACTGGGTTTAATTCACTAATATAATTCATAAAAACTCCTCTGGTTATTATATGAATAGTATAAAAATGTGTTATAATTAATTAGGTGAGGCCTGTGAAAAAAGAAACTAAGAATATGATTAGAAACGGCATATTTTTTATAGTAATTCTTATATTAACTTATGTTGTTATTTTTTCTAAAATAGATGTGAAAGTAATAAAAGAGGCATTAGAAAACTCTAAATTAATATTTATTTTAATTGCTTTTATTCTTGCAACACATAATATTACATTTGAAGCAATAAATCTAAAATACAATTTTAAATTATTAGGTGACAAAGTAAAATTTATTAGATGTCTTAAGTATTCAATAATTGGTTTTTTCTTTAGCTCAATTACACCTGCTTCTACAGGAGGCCAACCTATGCAAATATATGCGATGACAAAAGACAAGATTAAATTTTCCCATGGAGCATCTGCTTTGTTTGCATCATATATCTTTTATATGATAAGTGCTGTTTTGATGGCAATAATTGGATTAATAGTTAATTATGATTATATTAATGAAATAGCATTCTTTAAATATTTAATATACATAGGAATTCTAGCTAATTCACTATTAACAGCATTGGTAATGATTGCAATGTTTGCAAGAAAAACTGCGCATAAATGCTTAAACTGGATTATTTCTTTAATTAATAAAGTAAGTCCAAAAATGGCTGCTGAAGCAGATGAAAAATGGAATGCACAATTAGATGAATATCATAAAAGCTCAAGATTCATTGTTTCAAATAAAAGAGCTTTTGTAAGGACTGCGATAGTTTCTTTTTTACAAATTGTTTCCATTCATAGTATTTCATATTTCATTTTCTGGGCATTAGGTTTCCATAATTATGCTTATTTAGAAATATTATTACTACAATCTGTCATTTTTATTTCAGTTTCAGCTATTCCATTACCTGGAACGATAGGAGTAAGTGAAACAGGTTTTGCGATTATGTATAAGCACTTATTTCCTATTGAGATAGTCGAAACATCTATGATTTTAACACGAGCAACTAGTTTTTATATATTAGTTATAATAACGGGAATAATTTTATCAATAATTTATTTAAGGGAAAAACAAAGAAAATAAATTCTTTGTTTTTTCATATAATTAAGTATGAAGAAGATTATATTTATAATGGTAATAATATTTTTGCTATTTGGTATTGTTAAAACTGAAACGGTTTTTTTAGATCTCCCTTTAATAGGGAAGACAATTTATTTAGATGCTGGTCATGGTGGGATTGATTCTGGAGCTAGATATAAGGATATTTTGGAAAAAGATATCAATCTAGAATTAGCTTTAAAACTAGAGAAAGTTTTATCTAAAAAAGGGGCAATTGTTTATTTGACAAGAGATGCTGATAGAGATTTGGCTGATTCCGACGCTTCGTCAAGAAAGAAAAGTGATCTTTTTAATCGGGCTAAGTTGATAAATGAAAGTGATGCTGAAATTTTTATTTCTATCCACCTTAATAGTTATCCATCTAGCAAATGGAAAGGGGCACAAGTGTTTTATACAGATAAAAATGTTAAGAATGAAGCATTAGCATCAATTATGCAGCAATCTTTGAATCGCGATAGAACTCATTCTATTATAAATAATATGTATATGTATGATCGAATTTGGAAACCAGGAATTTTAATTGAAGCTGGGTTTTTGAGTAATCAAAGCGATCGCGAAAACTTGTTAAACACTAATTATCAAAATAAGTTAGTTGAAAAAATTGTTGATGGATTAATTAAATACTATATCATCAATTGATAATGTGCTATAATCATAATAGGGTGATGCTATGAAAAAACTAAGAATATTTTTATTACTATTATTACTATTTCCTTTTGCTATAAGTGCTGACCATTCAGTACCAACCGTGGAATATGATGCGAGAATTAAAGTTACTGAGGCTACACTTGTTGAAGTGGATGATTGGGGAGAAGATGGAGAAAGCATAAAAGTTCCATATGGGACAACCTTTCCAGTTAATTATGAAGAATATGACTTTAAAGATAAAATGTTCAAGGCTCAAGTAACTTATAGTGGAAAAATATATCGTGTAAATCTTTCTGATATTGAAGTTTTAACAAAAGAAGTTGACTTGAGTAAGTATGAAGAGTGCAGTCAAAAATATTATGTTGCTAAGAAAGGTATCTATTTATATAATGGACCAGCATTAATCTATGGGAAAATAGAACCTAACGTTGAATTAGCTCTTGATGATGTTGTAACTTGTAAGCTTGATGATTCTTTCTATAATAAAGGCGAGGCTAACTGGATATATGTAACATACAATAACATTTCTGGATGGACAAATGAGGTTGTATCATATAATCCATTTGAAGCTACAACTTTAAGAAAAGCAGACATGTATGATGGTGAAAAGTTGCTTTTGACTGTACCTAAAGGAACTAAAGTTAAATATCTTGGTGGAAATCGCATCGAATATAACGGAACTAAAGGTGAAGTTGATTTAGAATATTTGTTTTTTACTGATGAATTTGACGAGGAAAGTGGAGAACCAAGGGATTTTGATGTAAAAATATATGAAGTTGATGCATTTTATGAATTTATCAAAAATTGTCCAAGTGAAGAATTAACTCCAATTACTGAAGCAAAAAAAGGAACAGCTAAAGTAGAATTATATTCTGATCCATTTGATTATCGTAATGCATATTATGCTAGAATTGGTGATTCTTTCGGCGCCTACGTTGAAGTGGAAAACGGCGAAGAATTTGATTTGCATGATTATTGCACGAAAGAAGCTCAAACGCAAGAAACTACAGAACCAGAACCTACTCCTGTAGTGGAAGATCAAAAACCACATATGGTTTTTGATAAAAAGAAATTTGGTTACTTTGTTATAGGGGCTGGTTTGATTACAATAATCACAGGTATCATAATTATTGCAGTAAATAGAAAGAAAAATGATGATGAAATAATCATAGAAGAGCAAAATACTGATAGTATGAATGCGCCTCAAGTTCCAAATGAAAATAATCAGCCTCAGATAAATGGAGAAGTTTCTCCAAACAATGGAGATTTACCTAGAGATGAGAAAAACCAATAGATGTACTATTTGCATATAATGATTTTTAATTTAATCTCAACAATATTGATAGAGACTATAATTGCTTTTGTTTTGAAAGTAAGAAAAGGTAAAGATTTCTTAAATGTAATTTTAGTAAATATTTTGACTAATCCTATAGTTAATGCAATTCCACTTTATGTGAATGTTAACTATGGAATAACATATAGAAATGCCTCTTTACTTATCTTAGAAATTTTGGCAATTATAGTTGAAGGCTTTATTTATAAGAAATATTTAGACTATAAAAGACTTAAGCCATATTTGTTATCTTTAATACTAAATTTTAGTTCATATTTTATAGGTGTTATTATAAATATGATAATATATTAATTCATTTTGTTTTCAAAATGAATTTTCTTTACATTAATGAAAAAAAATACATTTTTTTGCTGATAAATATGATATAATTTATAAAGGTGGATATATGCAAAAGAAGATATTTAGGACTCTAGATGAACAAATAGAGCTCTTAAAAAATAAGGGGTTAGCAATTAATGATGTTGATCATGCTAAAGAAATTCTTTTTAAAGAAAACTATTTCTTTTTAATGGGATATCGTTACTTGTTTATGAACAACACGCGTGAAAAGAGGTTTAATAACGGGACTACTTTTGACGAACTTTATGCTGTGTTTTTATTTGATAGACATATTAGAAATATAATGTTTAAAAACATATTAATAGTTGAAAACAATATAAAATCTATTATGAGTTATCAATTATCTAAAAAATATGGTTTTAAAGAAAAAGATTATTTAAATCCCGAAAACTTCACTAAAGATCCACTTCGTGAAAAACAAGTATATGACGTTATTTCTAAAATGAAACGTCAGATAAGAGTAAATGGAAAACAACATTCAGCAACTCAACATTATATGTATAATTATGGCTATATTCCAATGTGGATATTAGTTAAAGTGCTATCATTTGGTTTGATATCGGAACTTTATTCTATATTAAAGGCAGAGGATAAAAAAAATATAGCTATAACATATAATATTGATGAAGAAGAACTAATCGTTTATCTAAATTTATTGTCAAACTTTAGAAATATATGTGCTCATGAGGATATTTTATATGATCACAGAACTCAAAGAGGAATATCAGATACAGATTTTCATTATAAGTTAGATATTCCTAAAGATGAAGAAGGAATATATAAATATGGCAAGAATGATTTGTTTGCCATGACAATAATTTTAAAACAAATGTTGAGTGAAAATGAGTTTGTAGATTTTATTCGTGAAGTCGAATATGAGATAAACTTGCTAGATAGTAGAGTCAATACGGTATCTTTAAATAGTATTTTGAATCGAATAGGATTTCCTGACAATTGGATTGAAATATCCAAAATTTAACATAATATTCCCATAATTATGGGATTATTATGTGGTTAAATATATTTGTGGTGATGAAAATGAGAGGAAAAATAGTAAATATAATATTAGTAATATTGGCATTCTTTTTGGGAGTGACTGTAACGGTAGCAGTATATAAATTTGTACCAAGTAAATCGGTTGTTGTTAATCGTAATGAAAGCAATGTAACTATAACTGAAGCTGATAGTTTGAAAACTTCTATAGATAAAGTTTATGATGCGGTTTTCCTAATTGAGGCTACAACGAGAGCAGGAAAATCTACTGGGTCTGGCTTTGCTTATAAAACTGATGATAAAAATGGTTACATTATAACTAATGCACATGTTGTTGCAAATGCAACCGAAGTAAGAGTTATTAATTCTAAAGGCGAGACTTATGATGCTAAAATTCTTGGTAGTGATGAATATGCAGATATTGCGGTTTTATCAACTAATGCTAGTAACATAAGCAAAATTGCTGAAATTGGAGATAGTGCCAAAATTGAACTTGGTGATACTATTTTCACTGTAGGATCTCCTTTAGGAAGTGAATACTTCGGTACTGTTACTAAGGGAATTGTTGCTGGAAAGAATCGTTTAGTTGGTTCTAGCTCAATTATGCTAGAAGCTATTCAGATTGATGCTGCTATCAATGAAGGAAATAGTGGAGGACCTCTTCTAAATATCAATGGTGAAGTAATTGGAGTTAATTCCATGAAAATTGCTAGTGCTAAAATAGAAGGTATGGGATTTGCAATTCCTATTAATACAGTGATGTCATATGTTGATCGTTTAGAAAAAGGCGAGAAAATTGATAGACCTGTATTTGGAGTAACTATTTCTGATGTTGGTAACACATGGCAACTTTATCGTTATGGTATTATAATTGATCAATCTGTTGAATATGGAGCAGTATTAGTTTCAGTTGAAAAGAATTATCCAGCTGAAAATGCCGGTCTACAAAAAGGTGACGTTATAATTGAAATTGATGGAACTAAGATAGAAGATAGTTCATACTTTAGATATGCTTTATATAAGTATAAAGTAGGAGATACAATTACAGTTAAGTATTATCGTAATAATCGCATATTAGAAACTAAAGTAACATTAAATAAAAAAGCAGAAGCATAAAAATCTATGATAAAAATCATAGATTTTTTTCTTTATTAGATTAATAAATAATGTGAAAACAAAATAGAAGCTTACAAGCTTCTTTTTTTGTGAAAAAATGTTATAATATATTATATGGTGATAATATGAAGCAAATTAAAAGTAAGCTTGGTGAATCAATATATTCAATATTACCAATAATGATAATAATGATAATTGTTTCAATTCTCTTAAAATTTAGTATTGTTACAATAGTATCAATACTCGTAAGCACGATTTTCTTAATCATTGGAATTTCATTGTTTACTTATGGCGCTGATATTTCAATGATTGAGATTGGAAAATCACTAGCATCATCATTAGTTAAAACTAAGAAACCGCTTTTAATTGCTTTTGTCACATTATTTATTGGAATTATAATTACAGTAGCAGAACCTGATTTAAAAGTTTTAGCTACCCAAATGACAGCCATTGATAATACAACATTAATACTTTGTGTAGGCTTAGGCGTTGGAATATTTCTTGCTCTTGCTTCGCTTCGAATTATATATCAAATTGACTTAAAAGTGTTTATAGTTACATTTTATGGTTTAATATTGTTACTTATGCTATTCGCGAGTGAAAGCATGATTCCAGTTTCGTTTGATTCTGGAGGTGTTACAACTGGACCAATGTCAGTTCCTTTCATAATTGCCATGGGAATAGGATTTTCAAAGTCGAGATCACGTAAAGAATCAAAAGATGATAGCTTTGGACTTGTAGCTATGTGTTCAATTGGACCAATTTTAATTGTTTTACTCTTTAGTTTATTGTTTAAGGGAGATATGGTCTATGAATATAATATTTTGGCCGAAACTAAAAACTTCGCGAATTTATTTTCATCATATACTGAGACAATAGTACCTACATTAAAAGAAGTTGGTTTGTCATTACTACCAATATTGTTACTATTTGGTATTTTTGATTTGATAACTAAAAAGATAAAAAAGAACAAATTGAAACAAGTTATAATTGGCTTAATAATTACTTATATTGGACTTTCATTATTCTTTATTGGAGTAAATGCAGGTTATATGAAAATTGCTTATTTGATTGGAATTAAAATGTTTGCTAATTATGAATATTTACTAATACCACTTGGAATTATAGTTGGTCTAGTAATAGTAAAAGCAGAGCCAGCAGTAGCAGTTTTGACTAGTCAGATTGAAAAGATGACTCAAGGGAGTGTTTCAAGAAGAAGCGTTAATAATATAATTGCTTTTGGTGTTTCAATCGCGATAGCAATTTCTATAGCCCGTGTTTTAACGGGGATATCGATTGTTTGGTTTTTATTAATTGGTTATATTTTGGCAGTTTTACTAACTTTTGTGACACCTAAAATATTCACAATGATTGCATTTGATTCTGGTGGAGCAGTATCTGGTCCGATGACAACCTCATTTTTGCTTCCTCTCATAATTGGTATATGTTATCAAAAAGGCGGGAATGTGATGACTGATGCTTTTGGATTAGTAGCATTAGTTGCCTTATCGCCTTTACTTACGATTCAGTTATTTGGCTTAATTTATTCAATTAAATCAAAACAAGTTATTGATATTAATACTATTGATGAAAGCATTGTCGAATATAATTGGAGGTGTTTACCATGAGACTTAGTTTACTTATGATAATTGCTCCAACTTATGCTGAAAAAAATTATTTAAATTTACTTGAAAAATATAAAGTTAGATTTAAAGCTATCACTTATGGTAAAGGAACGGCATCATCGAGTCTACTTGAATATTTTGGCTTAAATGAAGTTGGAAAAATTGTGATATTTGCAGTTTTACCATATATAACTGGAAAACATGTTTTGAGATATGCCAAATCAAGGTTAAAGATAGATGAGCCGGGTAATGGAATTGCATTTACAATTCCATTATCAAGTGCAGCAAAGTATATGCAAGACTTTTACAAAGATAGTAATTTGGAGGATTTTGAGATGAAAGAAGAAAGTAAGCATTTAATAATTACGATAGCCAATGAAGGTTTTGCTGAAATGGTTATGAATGCTGCCAAGAAAGCAGGAGCAACTGGAGGAACAACTATTAATGGTCGTGGCCTTGAGACTGAAAAAATAGTTAAATTCTTGGGAATTTCAATCGAGCCAGAAAAAGATATTGTCATGATTATTGCTGATGCGAATAAGAAAACACCAATTATGAATGAGATAGTTGAATCGTGTGGCTTGAAAACCCCTGGAGCAGGTATTTGCTTTTCAATACCGGTTGAGAATGTGGCAGGGCTTATGAATGAATTAGAAAAAAAGTAGACTTCTACTTTTTTTTGTGATATACTATATTCGATTTTATCAAGAATGAGGGAGAGAATTAGCTCAATGAACTCATACCAACCTGCATCTGTAAGGTGGTAATGCTAATATCGATGAAAGAGATAATGCTTACTAAAACTCTTTCAGAGTTTTTTTATTTTTGATAAAAAGAAGGAGGAGTTTTATGAGATGTTTATTTACAAGTGAAGCAGTTACTGAAGGTCATCCAGATAAAATATGCGATAAAATCAGTGACTATATTTTAGATGCTGCCTTAAAAGAAGATAAAAATAGTAGGATGGCAGTTGAAGCAACAATTAAAGATGATTTGATTTTAATCTACGGAGAGGCTAATACGAAGGCTAAAGTAGATTATGAGTCTTTGGCTAAGCACGTCTTGAAAGACATTGGATATAACGAAGAATATCAAGTGATTGTTAAAGTAAGCAAACAGTCAACCGAGATTTCTAATTGTGTCGAAACAGAAGAAATTAATGCTGGTGATCAAGGAATTATGTTTGGTTATGCCTGTAAAGAAACAAAAGAATTGATGCCGTTACCAATAATGCTCGCCAACAAACTTGCTAAGAAACTAGCTGATGTTAGAAAAAGCGACAAGAATTCATTTCTTATGCCAGATGGTAAAACTCAGGTTACGGTTGAATATGATAATGACGTTCCAACAAGAGTTGATACTATTATTATTGCAACTCAGCATAAAAAAAATATTAGTCAAAATAAACTTAAAAAATTTATAATCAAAGAAGTTATAAATAAAGTAATACCTAAAGAATTAATTGATAATAAAACCAAAATATACATTAATACAAGTGGTAGCTTTATAATCGGTGGGTCATTTGGTGATAGTGGTACAACTGGACGTAAGATAATAGTAGATACATATGGAGGAAAAGCTCATATAGGTGGAGGTTGTTTTAGCAGTAAAGATCCTTCGAAAGTTGATCGTAGTGCTGCTTATTATGCGAGATACGTAGCTAAGAATGTTGTTTATCAAAATCTTGCCGATCGTTTTGAAATTGAACTTAGTTATGCCATAGGTATGAGTGAACCAATATCAATATCAATTGATGCCTTTGGAACCAATCATGTTTCATTAGAAGAGATAATGAAATATATAAAAGCTAACTTTAACTTTCGTGTCTCAAACATAATAAAAGAATTAGATTTACAAAAACCAATATATTATGATCTTGCTGCATATGGACACTTTGGTCGTGAAGAATATAGTTGGGAGCAATTAAAATAAGATAAAAAAGTAATCAAATTGCAAAATATACATATTTTGCTTTTTATTTGTAAAGTTTTATAAATAAATGTATAATAAAAATGTGATTTATATGTATGAACAAATTGAAACTTATTATAATGCTAATAAAGCATATTTACTTTTTCTAAGAAGTGAATTAACAGGAAAAGATGAATATAAAAATTTTATCCTTGACAGAAAATATCAAGTTGGTTCTGTTTTAGCCAATTTATCTTCTTTACTTCTTGCAACCAAGGAAGATATTGTTGAAAATGAAGGAGAACTTGTTTATTCTTCTAAAGTGTTTGATTTTAGTTTGCTTAAATCTGTTGATTTAATCGCGACTGTTGAAAAAGATGGAATTAAATTAGATAACTACCTTTTTCCGGATAAAGAAACATTGGTTGCAACTATTCGAAATAAAATTGCCCATGGAGACTTTAAAATCGATTTTGAAAATAATTTGGTTATTTTAAATGTTAAAAATAATCTTGTCAGAATTGATATTGATAAACTCTCAAATTTTGTTGTATCAGCTTTCAATACGACTATAAAAGATTATAAAGGAAGTAGCTATAAACGAAATCTTTTATCATTTAAAGTAAAAGATAAAAAAAGAACTAAACCTTTAACTTTACCTTCAGAATTTCGTCATGTCATCAGATTTTTCGTAAATACAACATTCGAAATAAAGTCGAATGATGGAAGTGAAATTGATAAAAATTGTCGCGATTTGTTTGAATATTTTTTAGAAATCTATAAAGAAGAACCAAAAAAAGCTCTTGAAAGTACACTTTATAAAGAAATGATCAAATATCTAAAGTCGAAGAATTGTACACTCAGTATTTCAGATGATAGATTGAAAGAACCAGAGTTAATTGATTATCTAGAAGAATATGCGAGAACTTATATTTTAACTAAAAATTTTAGTTATGAAGAACAAATAACTTTAATGGGAATGGAAATTGCCAAATATTTTGATAGTAAAAGTTATAAATTTAGTAATGCTTTAGCTTATTCGAATAATTTAATCCTGCTTAAGATGATAAAAAAAGCAAATAGTGTTGATCATAAGACAATAAGCACCAAACTAGCTAGAAATGGATATAATCATATGGTTGTTTCTTATAATGAGCTTGGGGCTTCAATTATAAATATGTTTGAAAGTTTATATATGTATCCATTTGAATCATTATATATGACAACTAAAGAATATAATGAAGAAAAGAAAGACTTGGATTTTGCTTTACTTGATACATCACTTTTTACTATCGATATTATTAATATCAATGATGCACCTTTAAAAGAAATGAAAGCAAGATGTGATGCTTGTTTAAAAAGAGTGGCAGTTTTAACTGAGACATTAGAAAAGTGTCAAAATAATCTAGAAAATGTTAGAAGAAGTGGAAATAAGAAAGCAATTCAAGTGATTGAAAGTCAATTAAAATCGTTGACTGAGAATTTAGAAGAAATCAAAAAATCAGCAGCAGAGACAAAAAAAGAGTATGATGCAATGTTGCAAGATTATTATAGTAACTCAAATTTCTTTAAAAATGAAGCAATTATTACTGGTATAAGAAATAGTATTGCACATGGTAATTATGAAATTGTTAGTAACCCTGAACCTATAATTCTTTTTAGAGATGTATATGAAGGCGAGACTACATTTAAAGCAATGATAACATTAGCTAATTTCTATTTATTCATTGATGAAATTTCTAAAACTGTTTTAGATTTTATCAAAGAAAAAGAAAAGATGATTTAATTCATCTTTTTTAGTTATTTAATACTTTTTGGTTATGTTCAAATAATAGCTCATTAACATCATTTACTTCATATATTTCATTTATGAAACAAAATCTAATTATTAAGTCAAAAACATTGTTTTTTGGTAAAGAATAAGAAGCACTTTCTAATAAATCTAACATTTCATCTTCATTTAATTTTAATGCCAAACTTAATAAAATTACAGTTTCTTTACTTGGATGATAATTTTCATCACTTCTGATTTTAGAAAAAAGTCTTCTATCGATATTAACTTTATTATAGACATCACTATCTTTTAGAGCTCTTTCATCTATGTATTTAAATAGTAGTTTTTGAAATTTGCTTTCGTCTTTATTGTTATTAATATAATCATCTATGGAAGAATAATCTAAATCTTCTTGACATGCACATCCACAAGCTCTGAAGCTAAACTTCTGCTTTAAAAAGCTTTCTTCTGCAAGATTATCTTTAATATATTTATTTAATAATTTCTTTATATCCATAAATGTCTCCTTTTAAGCGACCAAAATAGTCTTTAAATATACTATTATTATAGCAGAAAGAGAGGAAAAATAATATGAGAAAGAAAATTAATGTCGTATTTATATTAGATAGGAGCGGTTCAATGCAAAGTAGTGTTGGCGATACCATCGGAGGTTATAATGGTTATTTGGAAAGGGAAAGAAAAAATAATTCATTGATCACAACAATTTTATTTGATGATGAATATGAAGTTTTACATTATCGTGAAGATGTTAAAAAAGTAAAAGCCTTAACATCTAAAGAGTATTATGTCAGAGGATGTACAGCTTTATATGATGCAATTGGTAAGACAATTACCAGATTAGAACAAGATGTCAATGATGAAAAAGTGTTATTTATTATTACTACTGATGGACTTGAGAATGCTTCAAAAGAATATAACAAGAAAAGCATCGCATCTTTGATTAAGTCACATTCTAATTGGGAATTTATTTATTTAGGTGCCAATATTGATTCATATGCTGAAGGTGAAAGCATCGGAATTAGTCGTGATCGCATTTCAAATTTTAAAAAATCAAAAGAAGGAATTCGCGAAGTTTTTAAAGCTGCTAGTGGTTTAAGTAGATGTATGGCATGTGATGAAGCAATTGACTCTTCTTGGAAAAGTAATCTAGAATAGTAAGAAATTTAAAAGATAAAAGTTATTAACAATTTGACAAAAACGCCAAAATGTGCTAATATACTTGCCATAGAAAAGGGAGTAGTTCTCATCATATGATGGATTAATTCGTCAATACAGGTTATTACTTCGGATTAATCGTAGTTGAACAAGACTTTGATTAGAAGTCTTGTTTTTTTCACTTTTATTCAAAGGGACCTTTTCGATTTTAAGAAGGTGAAAATATGGAGATTCAACCAAGAAGAGTTGATGTTGCTAAGTATGTTAAAGAATTATTAATCTTTGGGATTAAACCAGTTCATGCCAAGAAAAAGAACTGCATATTAGCAAGACAAGGAATATTAGGGGAGAAAGTAATAACTTGGTCTGAAAAAGATGGTGAACCAGTTCAGGAAAAAGTTGATTTTGTTACATTAGATGAAAAAACAGGAAAACCAGGCTATGTAGTAACTAAAATAACTGAGACTGGTGAAATTAAGCTTGATGCTCATGGTCATGATAATACTTGGATTGTTTCAGATTCAGTATTTCAAAAAAAATATATGCCAAATCCTGAAATGGGAGTTGGTATATATAAGCCAACAGGTGGAATTCAAGTTTTTATTCAAATTCAAGAAGACATTATCTTAGAGCAGTGGGGAAAAGAAATGATTATTGGTCGTGGTGGTTATATAAATATAACTAATCCTGATGATATGTATGGAATTTCTGCAAGAGATTTTGAAGATACATATAAAATTGTTTCAACTGAACCAGATAAAGTAAGAAAAATAACAATGGAGTAGTATTCATATACTACTCTTCTTTTTTCACTTTTGCACATATGTTATAATTGAATTGGTGATAATATGAAAGTTGGACTAGTCTTAGAAGGTGGAGCTTTAAGAGGTTTATATACTTGTGGAGTTCTTGATGTAATGATGGATAATAATATTGAAGTTGATGCTATTGTTGGAACAAGTGCAGGTGCATTATTTGGAGTTAATTATTTTTCGCATCAAAGGGGAAGAGGAATTAGATATAGCTTAAAATATGCAAATGATATACGTTATATTAGTAAATTATCATTATTACTAACAGGTAATCTTGTTAATAGGCGATTTGCTTACTATAAAATGAGTGAAAAACTTGATAAGTTTGATAATGATGAATTTAAAAAAACAAATAAAGATTTTTTTGCAACCGCGACTAATATAGAAACAGGATTACCAGAATATATAAAAATAACTGATCCATTGAAACAAATGGAAGCGCTCCGAGCAACATCTGCAATGCCACTATTGACGAGAATTGTTAAAATTGATGGCAAAAAATATTTAGATGGTGCTGTTTCTGATAGTATTCCAATTAAAAAATTTTTAAATGACTATGATAAAATAATAGTTGTTTTAACACAACCCATTGATTATAAGAAAAAAGAATTAACTGAAAAACAAATAAAATTAATAAAAACAAGATATAAAAAATATCCATTATTAATTGAAAGAATGATAAATAGACCAAGTGAATATAATAAAATAACTGAAGAAATAAAAAATATGGAATCCGAGAATAAATTATTCGTTATCAGGCCATCATCTAAACTCGATATTGATATATCTAAAAAGAGCAAAGATGATATTGAGAGAATATATAATATAGGAGTTAATGATTGTAAAAACTTGATTGTCAAATTAAAAAAATATCTCAAGAAAGAAGGATAAAATGAAATTTCTAAATGATTTTCAAAAATTCATGTATGGTAGATATGGTATTGATGAGTTAAGTAAGCATATATTTTATTTATATATAATTTTATTAATAATAAATTTTTTTATAAAATCTTATATATTATCATTAATAGAATTATTATTAATAATAATTATTATATATAGAACATTATCTAAAAATGTTCTTAAAAGATCTCTTGAAAACAAGAAATTCTTGTCAACATTAACTAAATTAAAAAAATCTAAGCCTAAAGATACAGATACACACATATATAAAAGATGCCATTATTGTGGGCGCATTTTGAGATTACCTTTGCCAGATAAAAAAGGAATTAAAAGGGTTAAATGTCCTGATTGCCATAAGAGAAATAGATTTTTGATTTTGAAAGCTGAAAAGATTGAAGTAATTAAAAATAAGTAATTATGGTATAATCTTTATAGAGATGAGTGTATGAAAAAATTTTTAATTTTAATACTTAGTATATTTCTTTTTAGCCAAGTTGAAGCTGCAAGTATAAAGAGCGTTGGAATTAGTGGCCCTACCAGTATTAAAATGGGTTCTGAAATAACATTGAAGTTTAATATTGATTATTCAGATGTTAAACAGGGAACTAATGATACTTATGGAGTCGTTGGTGCTGGATTTGAAATCGTTTTTGATGATACTATTTTTTCAATTATAGATATTGGTAGTGAAGAGTTTGATAGTTATGTTTATAAAGAAGATAATAAGTATTACATAGTTGGAACAATAAATACTAAAAATTTAACTAAAAATAGCTGTTTAGATGGTAAACTTCATTGTGGTAATTATTTGGTTTATATTACTTTTTATGTAAGAGATACAGATATAACTACAACAACTATTAAAATGCAAGATGTTGAAACAGTTTTTTTAAAAGTAAATGGTACTTATGATGTAGAAAATGATGGAATAGAAGCTGAGAGTAATCTTACAAAATCACATCAAATATCTATAAGCAAAGCTGAAGTTGTCAAGGAAGAACCAAAGACAGTAGTAAAAGATGAGAAATTAGAAAAATTAATATCTGATCTTGATAAAAAAATAAATCAAAATTCTAGTAAAAAAGAGGAAGAAAAGATTACAAGCTATTTGAAAAGCTTAAAAGTAAAAGATCATAGAATAGTGTTTAACAAAGAAAAGTTTGAATATGTAGTATATATTGAAAAAGATATTAATTTTTTGGAAATAAGTGCAGAACCAGAGACATCTAGTTCCACTATTGAAATTATAGGTGCAGATGATTTAAAAACTAATAATTATAAAGTAATAATTGAAGTAAAAGATAAAAATGGTGATAAGAAGACATACACAATATTGACCAAGGAAAAAGAGGAAAGTGTTGTACTTAAAGAAAAGAAAGAAGAAAGTACTAAAATTGATAAAAAATATATTTATTTAGGTGCTGGATTCTTAGGTTTTCTTCTACTTATATTACTTATTTATTTAATTGTTAGTCATAGAGAAAATAAAAAGTTAGATCAAATGCTTAATAAAATTGACAAATTTTAAAGAACTGAAAATAATATGAATAAGCATTTTAACAATTAAGGCGCATAATGCGCTTTTTTTATATTTCCAAAATATGTTTATATCTATATTTTTATTTGGCAAGACTCATTAAAGGAAAAAGAGCTAGTTAATGCTTGTAATATTTCTGGTGGAGAAAAATATGAAACACTTACAGAAGATAAAACTAAAATTGAATGCATTAATGGTACATGTAGCTATAAAAATATTCTAGGGATGAAAATCAATAAAGTTTGTGCAATAGGAAATAATAGTGAAGAACCATATATTAATAAAATAGGTACTAATGTTCAAAATGTTATTGAAGAGGGAACAATTAAAGGATATATTGTTAAATAGTGAGAAATTATGAATTAGAACTGAGTTAATTCTATTTAAAAAAAGAACTTTTAAGTTCTTTTTTCATACAATAAAATGGGTGAAATTATGATTAAAAATTTAAAAGGAATTGTTATAGATGCTGGTCATGG
>CAMVNN010000010.1 GCA_947168865.1 uncultured Bacillota bacterium | reverse complement strand
TATCTAGTTATCCTAATATAGATTTTTTCTTATTTATTGATAATATCATAAATAAAAATATCAAGGAAAGTATTAGAACATATGAAGAACTTCTTAAATTAAAGGAAGAACCAATCAAAATAATTGTCACCTTAGCTAATCAATTTAGGTTGATGTATCAATCTAAGAAAATGGGTGAAAATGGCTATTCAGAGCGCGATATTGCAACCGAGCTTGGAGAACATCCATATCGTGTAAAACTAGCCCGTGAAAAAGCGAGAAACTATACTGACAATGATTTACTCTCTAATCTAAAAAAGCTTGGAGAAATTAATTTAAATGCCAAAAAAGGAATAGTTGATAGTGCACTTGCACTAGAACTATTTATTCTTGGATTATAGGTGATAGAGTGAAAAAAGAATTAATCATATATTTTTCTAAATTCTCAATTGGAGGAATGGAAAGATCATTAGTAGAATTCATAAAAAATAGCAATTTGCATAAAAACTATAATATTACTTTATATGTAGGATACTCTTTAGAAAATTCCTATTTAGAAGAAACCAAAAAATATGCTAATGTTAAACTAATATGTAAGGGTAATTGGAATACCTTTAATAAAATTAAAACATACCTTACAATGGAATTAAGATATATAAAATACCTCATAAAAAAGCCAAAATATGAAGTATCTATATGCTATCCACATCAACATAGAATACTTGCTAAATTAGCCCGTGTTTCTTCAAAAAATAACATTATTTTTATTCATGCAGATTTGATTAACTCAAGAGATTCAAAAACCCTAAATAAGCTTTTAACGAAGATTAAATTTGAACAATTTGCTAAAATTGCATGTGTATCTTCACGAGCTAAAGAATCATTTTTACAAGCAGTACCAAACTACAAAGGTAAAGTATATGTTATTAATAACTATATAAATGGTGAATATATACTTGCAAAAAGCACTGAAAAAATTGAAGATTATGAATTTAAAAATAGAACATTTATAAATATATCGCGACAAGTTGAAAAAACTAAACAAATATCGATGATTATTGAAGCAACAAAAAAACTCAATCAAGAAAATTATAAATTTAATATTTTATTAATTGGGAATGGTCCAGACCATAATTATTATAAAGAGCTTATAAATAAATATAATTTAACAAATATTGATTTAATTGGAAGTCGTTTAAATCCATATAAATATTTAAAAAAATCTGATGCTTTGATACTTACATCAAAATCTGAGGGATATGGAATGGTACTAGATGAAGCTAGAGTTTTAAATATTCCAATTATCACAACAAATGTTGGCGATGCTGAGAAAATCATAAATGAAGGATATGGTTTTTTGGCCGAAAATAATGTTGATGGTATATATACATGTATGAAGGCTTTTCTAGATAAAGGTTTTCATACAAAAGAATTTGATTACAAGAAGTTTAATGAAAATATAACTAATAAAATAGATGAAATGGTGAGTGATAAATATGAGTAAAAAAGAATTTACTAAAAAAGAAAAGTTAGAAAGAAAATTTGCAAAAATTCTAACAAAAGCATCTCCTACATTATCAAGTAGGGTTATATATAGATTTCATACTCATAAAAAACTTAATTTAAAAAATCCGACACTTTTTAATGAGAAATTAATGTATTTAAAATTACATGATTATAGATATAATGATTTGGTTACAAAATGTTCAGATAAAATAAAAGTAAGAGACTATGTTAAAGAAAATGGATTAGACTTTTTACTAAATAAAATATATATAATTGTCGATGATGCTAATTTCATTAATTTTGATGCTTTACCTGATAAATTTGTCCTAAAATGTAATCATGGATGTGGTTATAATATAATATGCACTGACAAGGCTAATTTTGATAAAAAAGAGGCTATCAAAGTACTAAACAACTGGCAGAAAACCAAGTTTGGTTATGAATCATGTGAGCCACATTACTTTAAAATACAACCTCTCATATATGCTGAAAAATATATTGCTTCTTCAGAAGGTATTATGCCAAATGATTACAAAATATATTGCTTTGATGGCGAACCTAAGCTAATTTTGGTCTGCTCAGAACGTGAGAAAGACTTAAAACGTAGCTTCTATGATTTAAATTGGAAGCGCTTAAACTATGAAAAACCTGAATATCATACTGATCATGAATTTAAAAGACCAAAGAATTTAGAAAAAATGTTAGAATATGCTAAAACTTTAGCTAAACCATTTAAATTTGTAAGAGTCGATTTCTATGAAGAAGATGGTAAAGTAATATTTGGAGAACTTACTTTTACTCCAGCTAGATGCTGTGGTGAAGTTTATACTGATGAAGCAAATTTAGAGCTAGGAAAAATGTTAGATTTAGGTGATCTATGAAAAAAGTAATGTTTATTTCTAGTGTTGGTGGTCATTTAACTCAGATGTTAGAACTTAAGAGTTTGTTTAAAGATTATGATTATGTCTTAATAACTGAAAAAACAGATGTTACCAAAGATATGAAAAATAAATATAAAATGGATTATTTAATGTATGGTTCTAGATTTTTCTTATTAAAATACATATTTATTTGTTTTTGTAATTTCTTTAAATCAATCTATTTATTTATTAAATATAATCCTCAAGTAATAGTTACAACAGGAACACATACAGCAGTTTTAATGTGTTACTTAGGTTGGATTTTTAGAAGAAAAGTCATTTTTATTGAATCTTATGCTAAAAGAAAAGATAGAACTTTAGCTGGAAAGCTTGTTTATCCTATTGCTACTTATTTTATAGTACAATGGGAATCAATGCTAAAATTCTATCCCAAAGCCAAATATTTTGGAGGAATATACTGATGATATTGATAACACTAGGTACTCAAAAGCAATCATTTGTTCGCTTGCTTGAATTAGTTGAAAATTCTAATATTGATGATGAAATAATAGTTCAAGCAGGTAATACTAAATTTGAGTCAAAAAAAATGAAAATGTTTGATTATATTCCATATGAAGAAATGAATGAATTAATTAAAAAGAGTAGTTTAATTATAACTCATGGAGGTACTGGTTCAATATTAATGCCTCTAAAAATGGGGAAGAAGGTAATAGCTGTTCCAAGATTATCTAAATATGGAGAACATGTAGATGATCATCAAACCCAGATAACTTCAATTTTTAAAGAAGAAGGTTATATACTAGAATATAATGATGGTGATGATTTCAATGAATTATATTTAAAATCAAAGAATTTTAAGCCAAATAAATATGTTAGCAATACTGAAAGATTCATAAAAGAAATTAAAGCTTTAATCGATAACTAAAAAAGAGACGTATGTCTCTTTTTAATTATGAATTAACTCATAAAATTTCAAAATTACTATATATATAGATGTAATAAGTAAAAACCTATTAACTTTACTAGGCGTCAAAAACGAAAGTAAAGTTGCTATATAATATATGATTTTATTATGCATAAAATCATTAACTAATTTATCCATAAAACACCCCTAAAAACGAGGTATATTATAGCAAAAATAATTTTTTTGTCAAATTAAGGATTTATTTTTTCTAATGATTCATAAACTGCTTTTAAAGCAATTTCATTCTTACTAGTTTCTTTTGGTACATAATATTTTTTACCAACTAATTTATCAGGCATATATTGTTGTTTTACAATTGCATTCTTATAATTGTGTGGATATTTATAATCTTTCGAAGTAGTTCTTAAATGACTAGGAACTTTTCCAGTATCTATGGTTTCAACATCATGAATAGCTGCATCTATAGCTGAAATTGCACTATTTGACTTTGGCGATAGACACATTTCAATCACAATTTCACCTAAAGGAATCCTTGCTTCGGGAAAACCGAGTCTTTCACATATATTAATTACAGCATTCATCTTAGGCCCAATTGAGGGATTGGCAAGACCAATATCTTCATATGCAATAACACTTAATCTTCTAAGAATAATGTCTAAATCTTCAGCAACAATTAATTTTGCAAGGTAGTGAAGAGCAGCATTAACATTACTACCACGAATAGACTTTTGAAATGCACTTATTGTATCATAATATCCATCATCATTTTTATCAATTACGACAGATGGTTTATCATTAATTGCTTTAACCAAATCTAAAGTAACAGTATTATCATTAGATGAACTATAAGATATTTCTAATAAATTAAGTGCAAATCTAAGATCTCCATTAGATAAAGTCGCGATATATTTCTTAGCATCTTCATCTATTTTAATATCTTCTAAGTAAGGTAAAGATTTATTAATTCCTTCTAAAACATCATCATTTGATAATGGTTTAAGTTCAAATATCTGACATCTACTTCTAATAGCAGTATTTATACTATGATATGGATTTGCAGTAGTCATTCCAATTAAAGTAATTAAACCACTTTCTAAATGAGGTAAAAGCAAATCTTGTTTATCCTTATTTAAACGATGAATTTCATCCATTAAAACTACCATACCATTATTTTCTTTGGCTTCTTTGATTGTCTCATCAAAATCTTTCTTATTATTGATGGTTGCATTTAAAAGCTTGTATTTCAAGTTTAATTCATTCACAATAGCTAAAGCAATAGTTGTTTTTCCAATACCTGGATTTCCATACAAAATCATAGAAAAAACACGATTATGTTTAATCATATTATAGATAATATGATTTTCTCCAACTAAGTGTTTTTGACCAACAACATCATTCAAACTTTTGGGTCTTGATTTCAAAGCTAGTAATTCTTGCATAATATCACCAAGATTATTATAGCAAAACTCTCAATTTTTTGCTATAATAGAGTAGTGATAATATGAAAAGCATTTTTGATAAAATTAAAAAAGATGAAATTAAAGATGAAGACATTATTGAATATATGAAATATTTAGTGATGGAAAGAAAATTAAGTGAAAATAGTGTATATAGTTACTATAATGATTTATCGAAAATAAGTTCATATTTTAAAAAAGAATTAAAATTATTAGATACAAAAGATATTAAAAAATATATAAATAATCTAAATGAAAGTGATAGAACTATAGCTCATACTATTACAGCACTAAGATCATTCTATAAATTCTTAATAATAAATAAAAAAATAGATAGTAGTCCTATGAATCTTGTAAATCCACCAAAGTTAAGTAAAAAAATACCAAAAGTATTGAATGTTGAAGAAGTAGATAAATTACTTAATATAAATCTTGAAAATGAGTTTGACTATCGCAATAAAGCTATGCTAGAATTAATGTACGCTTGTGGCTTACGTGTAAGTGAAATAGTTGAATTAAAATTAACTGATATTGATTTAATTAATAGTGTTGTCAAAGTATTTGGAAAGGGAAGCAAAGAAAGGATTATTCCAATAGGAGAGTATGCTAATGCTGCTTTAACTATATATATCAATCATTATAGGAATATTCTTTTAAAAAATAAAATAAGTGATTATCTATTCATAAATAATCAGGGGAATAAAATGAGTCGGATAGGTTTTTTCAAAATGCTAAAAAATTTGGCCTTAAAAGAGGGCATAAAAAGAGATTTTTCACCTCATACACTAAGACATTCATTCGCGACTCATTTACTTGATAGTGGGGCTGATTTGAGGAGTATTCAAGAATTACTTGGGCACTCATCTATTTCAACCACTCAAATATATACACATGTTTCAAAAGAAAATATTAGAAAAGATTATGATGAATTTCATCCACATGGAAAGGAAGTATAATTATGCAATTTAAACGTATCTTTTTAATAGTTATGGATTCAGTTGGTATCGGTGAAGCACCAGATGCCAAAAAATTTGGTGATGTTGGTGCACATACTTTAAAGCATACTATTGAATACAATAAATTGGAATTACCATATTTAAATTGGTTAGGTCTAGGAAACATACTGGGAGAAAATCATAAAACAGCCGGTTATTTTGGTAAATTAGCTGAAATAAGTAATGGTAAAGATACCTTAACTGGTCATTTAGAAATGATGGGAGTTAGAACCAAAATTCCTTATAAAACATTCCCAGATGGATTTCCAACTGATTTGTTAAGAGAAATAGAAAAGGAAACCGGAAGAAAAATAATAGGAAATAGGGCAGAATCAGGAACTGAAATAATTAAGCAATTAGGGGAAGAGCATATGAAAACTGGACATATTATTGTCTATACTTCAGCAGACTCCGTTTTACAGATTGCAGCTCATGAAAAAATTATAACTTTGGAAGAATTATATAATATCTGTTCTAAAGTGCGCAAGATAACTGAAAAAGCAGAGTGGAGAGTAGGGAGAGTAATAGCAAGACCATTCATTGGTACCCCTGGCGATTTTAAAAGAACTGCCAATCGTCACGATTATGCCTTAAATCCACCGCATAAAACGGTTTTAGATGAAATTAAAGATAATGGATATGAAGTAATAAGTATAGGAAAAATTGCTGATATATTTAATAATAATGGAATAACTGAGTCAATTAAAACGAAAGATAATAATGATGGAATAGATAAAATCTTAGAAATCTTAGATAGAGATTTCAATGGTTTATGCTTTGCTAATTTAAATGATTTTGACTCATTATATGGACATAGAAGAGATCCAATTGGTTATGGTAAAGCATTACAAATGGTTGATAAATCAATCCCTAAAATTGTAAAAAAGCTAAGAGATGATGACTTATTATTAATAACTGCTGATCATGGTAATGATCCAACATTTAAAGGAACAGATCATACTCGTGAATATGTTCCAATATTTATGTATTCAAAGATGTTTAAATATACCGGTCAATTACCATCAATAGGAAATTTTGCAGATATAGGCGCATCTATTGCCAAAAATTTTAATCTAGAAGCACCAAGAATAGGCAAAAACATGTTTGATGTATTTAAATAAAAACCTACAAACGTAGGTTTTTATTATGTTAACCAAAAAAAGAGAGAAAATCTCTCTAATGTAATAACTAATGACAGTTATTTGAATTGCTAGATTTTTCAGTAGTTTTTGAGTTACTACGAGCCTTAGAGGATCTAGCAGATCTCTTAGAATTACTTCTAGAATCTTTTTTCATTTAAATCACCCAATAATATTATTAACAAAGTAGGGATTAGTATACTACTAATAATAACTAGATTATTTATTACTCATAAGTCTATATATTTATAATATATATCGGTTAACATAATATATATTATAGGAAGTTGCATATTAGCTTAATAATTGTCCATCTTCATATAAATTTTAGCATTACACATTTCTATTTATCCTTATTTTATAACACTTTTTTAAATATGATATGCTTTTCTATATATAGTTTTATATTTCGATAATTATAATTTCTATAAATATAATTTTGATCTCTAAAAAATATTTTTGCAATTTTTTATCAGCTTTAAAAATTTTTATTTTCTATAGCTTATATATTTATTATATATCAATCACATATTTTTGCAATCAGGATTTCTAATTTAGTCTAATCACAAAGATATTTTTTAAGATTAATGCATTTCATCACTACCTACTCCCCTTGCCTTTATTAAGTATTACTTTACATTTGGTTTACATTGCAAAATAAAAAGAAGAATTATCTTCTTTTATATTTTTCTAGATTGAATTTCAGCCATTTTTTCTAATATTTCAGCTGCATTTTGTTCATTTATTTCACTATAGCCTAATTCTTTTAAAGCTTGACTCTTAATAAGATTTAGCTCTAATGTACGACTCATTTTTTCTTCTTTTTTGTGTTCGATTTGTTCTACAAATCTACGATGAGATTCAGCTAATTTATTTCTAGATAAACCACCATTTGAATATAAAGTCATTCCACTGAAAGTAATGCTTTCAAATGCAAATTGTTCATCTTCATTAAACGCAAATTCAAGTGGTTTTACAAATCCCATTGCTTTAGCCGCATATGCCAAGAAATATTTTAATTCTTTAGAGCTATCAATTGCTTGTAAAAAGTAATATAGATATCTAATGGTGTTAGCACTATCATTATCACTATCATCTTCTAATTTTTCATGTAATATATCTACAATTCCTTTTAATAAATCTCTTTGAGATTTTTTAAGTCCATTATAGACATTACCTGAATCATTAGAGTCACTGTGATAATTGTTCTCGAATATACTATTTATTCTGGCCTCAACATCCATTATATAATCTGTATCAATCTTTAAAGTCTCTAATTCTTCTGGAGTCTTAATCCCAAGTAAATTAAGAAGCATTACTTTTTTATCTTTCGGCCATTTATTTAAATCATCTAATTCTAAATAGTTATAAATCATTTGGCGTGAAACTCCTAGAAATTTAGCAAGCTTTACTTTTGAAATTCCTAATTCTTTTAAAACATCATTTAACTTATCCATCTCACTACCCTCCAATATCATTGTAGTCATTTTGTTGTCAATTGTCAAGTGTAAAGTAATAGTTAAATTTGACATTTTTTTATAAAATAGCTTTAAAAATCTTATATAAGGTATAATAACTGTCTATTTCAGCATATTCATTAGGATTATGCCAATAATCTCCAGCTGGATTCATTATAATTACGGGGAGCCCTTTTTCACTAAAATATGGTGCATCACTACCAGCTGAACATTTAGTTATAACTAATTTATTACTCAAAATCTTCTCTGCTTTTACAATAAAATCTTTTACGATTTCTAAATCTTGATCAAGAGCAAAAACAGGTTCAATATCTAATATCTTTAAAGAAACATCATCAGAATAATTCCTAATATAATTAATTATTCTATTTATATTATCAGTGGCAGTATATCTAATATCTAGTGCCATTGTAGCATTATCTGGAACCTTATTATTAGCATCACCACCATTTAATTTAGAAAGCGTAATACTTAGTTTCCAATCATCTTTTGATTTAGGAAGTTGATATATGCTAATTAAGTCATTATAAAGGTTAATTAACTTAATAATAGCATTATCACCATTATATGGCTCACTACCATGTGCGGAAACTCCAGTAGCCATTATTTCTAGTTGAGCAAGACCTTTTTCTTCAACAATTAAATCAAAGTTCTTACCGCCATCAGGCATTATTACTAATTTTGCTTGTAAATTTTTAGCAATAGTTTGGCAACAAAAGCCTCCAATTTCTTCATCACTTGTAAGTAACAAAGCTATTCTTTTAGACGTTTTAGCATTTTTCAATATTTCCATCATGACAGCAACTTGGCCCTTCATATCAATAGCCCCACGTCCATATAATTTATTATTAACGATTTTAGCCTTATAATTGTCATTTTTTACTACATCTACGTGTCCACTAAAGATTACATCAAATTCATTTCCTTCAACATTAGAGATCAACAAATTGTGATTATCATGATTATTATAATTGACAATTATATCTTTAACAAAGAAATCAGCCATTTGAGTTTTAACATAATCAAATAATTCCTTAAAGGCTCCATCGTTTCCATGATAAGTTGGAAATGAAATTAATTTACAAGCATTATCAACAATATTATCCAATATTTCTTTCTTCGTCATCTACATTCTTCTTTCTATCTATATTATACAAAAGTCTTAGTCTCTTCTCTTCTCTTCTAGCACTACCTTCTATAAATTGATTAACTAATTCTTCTTCAGTTAATGGAATTCGATCATTTCCCATTTCGGTATTGTGTGTCATAATTTCAGGAAAACTTGCTAAATAGTTAGCATCTTTGTCTAATTTAACATATGTAACTTGAACACCATCAAGTTCCATATCAAAATTAATTATTGGTTTCTTAGTTTTATCACGCTTAAATGTTCGAATAACTGTTTTTAAAAGTGAATCATTTATATTATCACTAGGATAGTATTCAATAGTTCTTTTTTCAATCTCTTTTTTTCGCTTAGGATCTAACTCAACTTCCATTACCAATGTTGGTGCTTCGGTTAAAATCCCTTCACCATCATTTATAAAATAGAATGCTTCAATTAGTGATGGAAATTCCATTCCTTTTTCAGTTAAACCTATATCTCTTTCAAGATTATTTGTAGCTTTTTTCAATGCAAAGATACTATGTTTATTTCGGCAATCAATTACACACATAATCCTTGTATCTTTAAATCTAGGATCTTGTTTATAACATAGAGCAGCATATAATTCAATCTCATATATCTTATTCCCTATTCCTTTTAATCCTTTGCTCTTATTAGAACGATTAGTTAAAATTCCTGTCATTGAAAAGTATCTAGCATTTTCTTCTGGAAAATATGGATCAACATGATTTTTACTTATTTCATCATATTGCAAAGTAGATATTCCAAGTATTTCTTTAGATTCAGTATCATATGCTATTATAATTGGAAATTTTTCAATGTTTCTTATGGTTTTGTCATAATCAGGAATATGCATGAAGTCTTTATTACCAGTCCAGTTATCATTATAAAATTTAACAATATCATATGGAGTTAATGGTTGAACTTCATATTCTTCAAAATCTTGATACAAGCAAAATCTAACATTGGGATTAATTTTTTCAAATTTTCTTGTCTCGCGTGCACATATTCCTTTCAATATTTGAAATATTCTTAAATAATCATCATTAAACATGATATCTCCTCCTTGCTTACTAATATAATGTTATTTTGTAAAAACATAAAATATATATTTTCTATATATGTTATAAAATTTTTTAATAAATGTTACTTCTTTCGATTAATAAAAATTCCAATTAGTTCAACAAATAATAGAAAAATTTCAGTTATAATTGCAAAAGTAGACTGTATATGAATAGCATAGATAATGAATTCAACACTTACAATAGTTGCAATATATCTATATTTTTTTACATCTTTCTGCCATACAGAGTAAGTCGATAATAAAGACGCACTCATAGATACTAAGCTATAAAAATCTTGATAAGAATATATTCCAAATCCTATTATTATTGCCCATAGTATTATTAAAACTATCTTGCTATTTTCTTTTTCTTTTGAATTATTATAAAAAAAGAACACATTTCTACCTATGCTTATCATATTCATAAAAAATCCTGTACAAGCATTCAAAAGCAAATAATGTATTCCGTAAAATAAATTATAAAAAATGAAATAAATTAAAATTTGTTTTCGTGATTTTACAATATAAGTAATTCCTATGATTATTGTTGCAATGATTACAAGCAATTGTGATATAAAATATTTGTCCATACTATTTCTTCCTTTCAACTTTATTTTATTTAATTAGACAAATATTTGCTAATACCAAAATTTTATAATTATTATCAAAAAAATCTATAAAAAAAGAAATCATTTGATTTCCTTTTTGTCTTCTAATAATGCATAATAATCGTTTTCTCTAAAGAAGTCGATAACCGCATTTATTTTTTTATTTGATAGTCTCTTAATATAAGATGCATACATTTTAGCTTTTGGAATTACTATATTAGAGCCAACTTCAAAGAACTCATTTGTCTGAAATTCTCGTTTTAAAATTATTCTTGGGGCTAACCCAACATAGTCGTTACTCTCTAGATTTAAAAGCATTAATGGGGTACTTCTAACATCTTTGTATTTGAATTCAGGATATAAATCCATGATTTTCTTTACAAATCGATTTAGAGATGTAACATATACTGGATTATTAGTACAATAATCCTCATCAATAATTTTATTCTCATATTTTTCTTTATTGTGTTTGTGAGTTATAAATACACATGGATCTTCAAAAGCCAAAACTGAGCATGCTTCACCATCTAATTTAATTTCATCAATTAAAATATCAATTTCATGGTTTAATAGCATTTTCTTCAATTGTGCCGTTTCACCAGTAACATAATCAATTTGTAAATTAGGATAAGTTAAATTTAATTCATGCATATAAACCGGCAATGTTTCTTCTGCAAAAGCAGGACGAAGCCCAAGAATAACCTTGCCACTAAGACCATCTGCACCTGGATTTATCTCTTCAAAAAGTTCAAAAATAGTAACTAATTTATCATATATTTCCTTACCTTCATCAGTTAAATAAACATGATTTTTTACTTTTTTGAAAAGTTTAATTCCTAATTGTTCTTCCAAAACTTTAATACTATAACTTAAAGATGGTTGGGAAACCATAAGTTCTTCAGCAGCTTTAGTGTAACTTTCATATTTTGCTACTTGAAAAAAATATTTGTATAAATTTAAGTTTATGTTATTCATATTATCACCCCTTATACTGATATTATATCATAATTTTAATTGACTGATTTTTTTTATCATATTTGTTGCAAAACGATTTCTAAATCTATCGCTTGTTATATCGTCAGAGTGTTCAACTTCATCCTCAACATGAAAGTCAGCCATATATAATTCTCTATTTAAATCATACATAATTTCATCTATTTCTTCATCAGTCAAAAATATAACATTTCTATTTACTCTGAATGTTACACTTCCTTTAGAATCATTTATTCTAATTATCTTAAAGATTTTATTCATACTATTAGTTATTGGTAAGAATTTATGATCACCAAGATAAACAGTAAATGTATTATTACTTAATTCACTGCATTCATATTCTTTAAATAAATTTTTAATTAATATTAATGCAACTTTTTTTATAGATTCCTCTGGATTTAGAATGTGCTCATACTGAATTCTAGAGTAATCATGGTATTCATTTAGCTTTCCTTTAGATATTTTCCCCGATATTTTGGCTATTGGAAAAACATCACTATGTAAAAATATAGGATAATCAATGCTCATAATATCTAAACGTTCATCTATAGCCTCTTTAATCTTTAAACACTTGTGGTACATAGTTAAAAGTTCTGTATGTTTATAGTCTTTTATGTTTACATATATTTGGACTCCTGTATCAGAAGAGTTAACACAATATACATCTGTTTGTAATTCTCTTCTTAAAAAGCCTTCAAGATCGCATAAGAAATGTAACTGATAATTGGACTTTTTATTCGCTTTAGGCATTACCAATTCACTTGTACGGCTTAATATATATAATTGATCATTGATATAGATTCCAAAATCATTCAATTCTTGTTGACAATCTTGCTCAAATCTCATACTAAAGTCTTCTCTAACAACAAGATTATCTACTCTACCTTCACTTACTGGAAGATAAGGAGTAAATAAAAATTCACTCAAATTGCCTTTTTTTCTATAAAAATGTAAATCAACTTTAACCGGATTGCCATTTACGGTTCTATAAAAATTTTTCTTATCATATGTATATATTATAGATTCAATTGAACCCCTATAGTCACTTACATCAATATAACATGTTTTAAGTTTTTCTTCATCACAAGTAGAAATCATTCCATATGTTTCTGTTGATCCATATAAATTGGTAAAAATGCCTCGTTTTATTGAGGGGAAGATATGTCGCATTGTATCAATCATTTCACTATTATTTGAGCCGCCAGCAAGATATATATGCCTTAATTTTGATAAATCAATGTCACAAACATTAAAATTTTCTAAATATGCGAGAATATCTCGTGGCAACATTACAGAATCTGGAACAAAATTTTTCATTACAATTTGACCCCTAAATGGATCAATTTTAAAAACTTTATATCCTTTAATAGTCATGGCCTTTTTTATTAAATTTAGATGCATTCTTTTACATCTACAATCAAATAAAGCATTGTAAAATGATGGGTTATTACAAGAAATGTTGTATGTTTTTTTTATATTTTGACTCTTTAAAGTCAAACTTCTTTTTAAATCAACACCTAACAAATTAATATCAAAGTTGCTTACAAGAACTGCTCTTGTATCATTTAACAAAGGATTAACTATATTAGTTAAAATTCCCGAAATGTTAGCACAAGATATATAGCTTAAGAAAGTACTTCCTTTTTCACCATATCTATTAGCATTATTAATTAATTTCTCTTCTTCGAGCAAATGGAAATGTGAACTTTTTCCTACACTTCCTGATGAACAAATAACGAGTATATGCTTGCTTGGATTATATGAAAATGAATCTGAATTTTTATATATTGCCTCTACTTCTTTACCATAATCTCTTAAAAAACCTCGATATGCAGGATCTATAATTTTTGCAAATTCATCACGTTTGGTTTTAGCTATCATCAATTCATCATATCTAAAAGGTCTATTAAACCAATATGTACAATACTTCATTTTATCTTCAGGTTCTCTGACATTCTTGAAATCAAATATAACTGGAATAAGATTACACTTTAAACAAGCAATAATAGCTATGATTGATTTAACTGAATTATCAACGATAAGATTTATTTTTCTATCACTTGGCAAATCATCTTGATGTGCTAAAAATTCTCTTATGTATTCATCAACGAGATTATAAACATCTTCATATGAATATTCACGACACGTATTTAAATAGCGCTCTGCATATATTATCTTGTCTTTGGTTTTAGGGTCAGTTGCCTTTTCTTTTAGTAAATCATAAAATGTCTTCACTTACTATCACCCCTCTTTTTATTCAAATTTGATTTTGCAATCTTCACTCCATATTTTTCTTGGCAAATATAATAGTACCTTTGTTTTTATTTGTCAAGAAAAAAAGAATAATATGAAATTATTCTTTTTAAAGTTAAAGCCTAAAATTTGGATTTGGAGCATATAAATGATCATCAAAATATCTGGCAAATACTTTTTCAGCATTTTCTAATGCTTCTTCTTCAATATATCCTTTTACTAAACTTAGCATTTCCTTTGCTCCTTCTAGTGACAAACCATGCTTCATTCTATCATTTATAGTTTCAAGAACACCTTTTAATAGAAATGGTTGCAAAGGATAAGGAAGATAATCATATATAGATACGGCTATATTTATGCGAAGTTGATCAATTATTTCAGAAGAAGACATCTTAGAATCAATTTCTTTATATGATTTATATAATGAAGGGTTTTCACAAAGTCTTTTTTGAGTACTCTTAGGTAATCCTTTCATAATTATTTCACTCATAAGAGTTGATTTAGCCATTAGTTTTGTAACATCTGAAAATTCTAACAAAGAATTTGTAGTACTTATATCAAATATATAATTATCATTAAATCTTAATACTATTTCAGCTTTTCGGTCATTAAAAGATACGACATCAAAAAGTCTTAAAGAAGCTATAAGATCGAAGAAATATTGTTTTGACACATTAATTTTAATTTTATAATCTTCTAAATATGTAACTTCATAATCTTTGAAATACTTATCAACGATTTCAGCAAGTAAATCTTTCTTTGACTTTTCTCTCAATTTAAAATTAAAGTGTTGTCTTCCAGCAAAAACTCGATATTTTGAAAACTGAGATCTTGAAATTTTACCAGATATTTCAATTTTGGGAAAACTATCATCATCTAAAATAACAGGATAATTAAATTTTAGTTTTTTGGATTGATTGCAAAATTTTAAGGCTTTATCATACATGTTTAATTTGTAATCAAGGTCCTTTCCTACACAATCAATAAAAATAGCAAAATGATTATCTTCAGTTAATATGCAGTAAGTACTAGCTCCAAGTTGCCTTGAAAAATATTCTTCTAAACTACTTAAAAAGTAAGTCTTATCTTCTATTTTCACTAGTGAAGACTTACGCCCAATAACGTATAATTGATTATTGATATAAGCACCAACATCTGTCGATTCAATTTGATTTTTACCTTCTGCATCATTAAATACAATAGTAAAATCATCTTTTAAAGTTAAACCAGGAATTTTAGTTTCACTTGTAGGTAAGAATTCAATAAATGTTTCATCATTAAATTCCATATCTACTTTTTTTACTCCATTTTTAGTTATACTATAAAAATTTATTTTATCAAAAGTATATATTATCTCACCATTTGTAGAGTTGCTTGCATCGATATAACAAGATTTTAATTCATCTTCCGGGCATGAGCATATAACTCCCCCTGCTTCGGTTGCACCATATAAATTTATAAGTACATTTTTATTAAGTGATGGAATAGATTTTCTTACTTCATCAATCATATCTTTAGAATTTACTCCACCTGCTAAATAAATATGCTTTAAATTCGAAAAATCAAGATTAGAGCAATCATATTTCCTTAAGTGATAGACAATATCTCTTGGAAACATCATTGAATCAATTGCAACACCTAATTCTTCTAAACTGCCAATCTTTAAATCTAGTCGCCTATAAAGTGGTCTTCGATCTAAAGAAGTAGTTTTACTTAAAATTCGCCCAATCAATAATTTATTTCCGACAATTTTTACAACTTTATCATCCATTCTTCCGTAATAAAGTTGTTCTATTAGTTCAGGATTTCTCTCAGAAAGAAGATATTCATCAAATATGATTTTATCTGGTCCTTTTTCTACTTTAACTGGATCAAAAATTGCAAGGTCAAATCTTGTTCTCATTACTGCCCTTGAACCATGTAATATTGGATTAATTATATTGGTCAATACTCCAGATATATTAGCAGATGATATATAACTATAAAATGTGCTACCATCTTCGCCATACTGATTCTTTATATTTAAAAGTTGATCTTCAGTAAAAACATTAAAATGTGGTTTACCTTCACTACCAGATGAACAGATTACAATATCGCCTTTAATATCTTCAGATATATTTGAAATAATAGTGTCTTGCACAAAGTAATCAATTAATGTCTTAGGAGACGAATTGCCCATATAAACTAATGGTGCTGGAATATTATTTAAGAAGTGTCTCGATGAAATATCAATTAAAATAGGTGTCATTCCAATTGCTCGCATCGCGAATATCATTGCTGTTGAAGCAACTGAATTATCGACAAAAAGTACACTAGTAATTAAAGGATTAATCTTTAACTGTTCAATATATATATTGACGAGTTTATAGAATTCATGATAACTAAAACCCAAACATTTTTTATAATCAGAATTTTCAATGCTTTCAGGCATTTCTGCATATATTATCTGATCTTTAGTAGCTGAATTAGTTGCTTTTTCTTGTAGTAATTCATAAAAAACACTCACTATTTATCACCCTTTTTTATACTTTGGCCTTTGATTATTTCTCTTAATCTATCAGCTCCATACTTAGCTTCAGCTCTTTTAAGAATATCATATTCTATATTAAAGCGTAGCTGTTCCCAAAGTTCTTCGGCAGTTTTACATTGATTTAATGGCACATATTTTGATTCATCAAGTAATCCATTATCACGATCATCAAGCGCTTTATCTAATATAAAAGAACCTATTTGTTTATAATCTCTTAGTGCAATATAATTGTTAATTTCAGTATGCGCACTTGTCATAAAAATAACATCATCTTTAGGTGCAAATGTAATTTCACTATCTGTTACTTTAATTGCCTTAAAAAAGTTAGTGAATATTTCCGTTATTGGTAAAGTCATTCTACTTTCAATATTTATTGTGAATGATCCATCTTCATGAACTATAGGAGAATAATTTGCAAGCACCAATTCAGCAAAAAATTTTGAAGTTTCTACAATACTATCTGGTAAAGTGGTAACTGCCAATAACTGACTTGGGCAAGCATAATCATAGTTATGCAAAACTGACTTTGATATTTTGCCTGATATTTTTGACTCAGGGAAAATATATTCATCTAAAACTATTGGTGGATTAACTTTGAAATCAGTTATAGTATTTGATAGTTCTAAACAATCGCGATATTTTCTTAAAGTTGAAGGGAATTCTCCAGATTTAACTTTTATATATGGTTGAATAGCATTTTCATCAACTTGAGAAATATATACTTGAGCATCAATTAATTCAGAATAGTAAGCTTCTAAAGCACTTATAAGATAAGTTCTATTATTAAGTTTAATTTTTTCTTTTCGACGCCCAAGGACATACAATCTATCATCAATATAAATACCTAAATCCCCAGTATTATCTCCTTTATATTTAATGTTCAACTCTTCATCTACTGTTATTTTTTCCTCTTTTTTAGAACTTACTGTTAAATAAGGGAAAAATTTTGAACCATCAAATTTACAATCAATTTTCTCGACTTTTCCATCTTTAATCTCAAAGAAATCCAATTTATCATACGTATAGGTAACTACACCAGAATCGATTTCTCCGATATTTATATAACATGTTCTAAAGTCTTTTTCATCGCATGTACACATTACACCATTTGCTTCAGTAGAACCATATAAATTTGTAAATACTCCGGCAGGAATAGTTGGAATTAAATTTCTCACTTTATTTACAAGTTTCATCGAATTAATGCCACCAGCTAAATATATATGCTTTAAAGAAGATAAGTCAACTCCTTCTAAATCAGCAGTTGAAAGATAATTTAGAATATTTCTTGGAAACATCATAGATTGAGGTCTTATTTTTTTATCTGAAGCTAAATATTGATAAGTATCTCTATCAAAAGAAAGAAACTGATAATTTGGTCTAGCTACTTTAATTAATAATTCATGGGTATCAACACTAGTTTCATCAAAGTAAATACCATCAACACTAGCTTCTCCAAAAAAAGCAAGTTTCATTAATTCTGGATTAGCAGTTGAACATAAATAATGCTTATCTAAATATTTCCTTTTGAAATTTTTTTCACCAAATAACCCTATATCAGAAGCAAAATATATTAGTTCTAAATCAAATTCTTGAGCAAGCAATATCGTATTATTGTGAACCAAAAAGTTTACGATATTAGTTAAAATACCAGATATGTTAGCACAAGAAATATAACTAAAAAATACATCTCCATTATCACCATATTGTTGAGGTAGATTCAACAAATTTGATTCTTTTACAAGATTAAAATGTGGGCTAAATCCTTCACTTCCAGATGAACATATAATAAGTTTGCCACCTTCTTCATCTTCATGAGCAAGCGGTTTTTCATAAGAATCAATAGTTGCTAAATAATCATCAAGCATTTTTTCCGCAGTTAAAGTTTCAAATATCATATCACCATGAAATATAAATGGTAACTTATCCTCAGGGAACCCTTTTATATTCTTAGCATCAATTATTACAGGAATCGCTTCACACTCTAAAAGAGCAATAATAGCTGCGATTGAATTAAGTGAATTATCAACTGCAATATACTTTCGCCTATTTTTTAGAGGTTTAGTATAAGCTTCTAGAGTTTTAAAAACCTCTATGTAGTAATTAACTTCAGCCAAAATCTGAGAATAAGTTCCACCAACATAGTTTGTAGTTAATTTTTCACCATGCCATCTTCCTATCATACTAGGCATATCATTTAAAGATGCATCTTCAGCCTTTTCTTTTAGTAAACCATAAAATACACTCATATTATCCCCCTATCCCGTATTTTTCTTGGCAAATATGATATTACTATATATAATGTTTGTCAAGAAAAAAAGAAATAATTTAATAATTATTTCTTTTTTATCTTTTTAACATCTTTTGATATTCTCTAAGTGATTGTTTCATTTTTACAGCTGGAATAAAACAAGCATTTTCTTCTGGATTATCAGATATTTCATGTGTTTCTAAGTATTCTTTAAACTTTACCCAAAAATTCATAACTAATTGCTTTAAAGATTCAATATCTATATCCTTATTAATATCAACTGGTACATATTTAAAATTAGCTATGATGCTTTGATATTCATTATAAATTTCTTTAATTCCTTGAAGAACCATGGTATCTTCAGCTATTTTTTCTGCTTCACCCTCATTAAAGTCTTCATCAACATAAAATAATGTCTGAAAGTTTGGAATCAATTTGATAGTACCATTTTCTTCATCCAAGCGTTCAAGATCAAATAATTGATTAAAACTTGCATAAAAAGGAAAGAAAAAATCATCTTTACTTAATTTCAAAGTGAAATAAAAATCTTCATCAATATCTGTAACTTCATAATTCTTAAAATATTTTTCAATAAATTGCTTAGTCATTTTAACCATTGATTCAAAATGATTACTATAATAATTCTCTTCATGTATTTTAGCATAACGACCAAAACTTCTTAATTTCGGCATCGAAACTTTCCCTGATATCTTTGACATTGGAAAAACATGGTTATTTAAAACTACTATAGAAGTAATATTTACAGGTTTATAAAGATTTCTAAATTTTTGAGCCCGGTCATATAAGTCAAACCACTGTGAATAATCATCTTTGTCGTAGTGTAAGTAGACTTGAACTCCTTTGCCACTTGGATCTTTTACAAAATAAGTTGGAACTCTCATTACTCTTGAGTAGAAGTGTTCAATATGTTTCATATTTTGGGCCCCTAACTCATCAAAATATATATCACTTTCGCGACCTATAATATAAAGCTGACCTTCAATATAAATTCCAAGATCTCCCGTCTTAACAAATTCATTTGAACCATTTTTCCTTAACTTTACTTCAATACAATCGGTTATTATATTATCAACTATACCTTCACTTACACTTAAATAAGGAGCAAAAGTATATAATCTGAACTCATCATCAACATGAGTTACTACCCCATTTTTAATTTGATAAACATTTTTTCGGTCAAAACTATAAGTAATTATTCCTTCTTTATATCTAGTAATATTTATATAACAAGTCTTTAAATTGAATTCTGAGCAACTACAAATAACTCCATTTGCTTCAGTTGAACCATATAAATTAGTAATTATACCGGCAGGCAGATTACGAACTAATTGTCCTATGTTATTAATGTCTTCTTGAGTATTAATTCCCCCTGCTAAATACACTCTTTTGAGCAAAGACAAATCAATTCTGGTTAAATCAATTTTCTTTAAATATTCGACAATATTTCTTGGAAACATAATAGTATCAGGCATTGTATCAATATTGTATTTTTGAAAATCTTCACTGATTTTTAAATCATATGTTCCTTTCTTTCTCCTATGAACTCTTATCTTTCCACACTCATCTTCTAATTTATCTTCCTTTTTATAATCTCCCATTATATATTTTATAAATTCAAAATCACGATATGAAAATATGTAATCTTCACTATCATAAAATCTATCATCATCGGAATTTACAATTGCATCAACATCATTATTGAAATAAAAGCATTCTAAATCAAATGAATCTGACATCATTACTACACAATCATTAATAATTGGATTAACTAAATTTGTTAAAATTCCCGAGATATTTGCACATGATATATAGCTGTAAAAACGACTTCCAGTTTCACCATATTGATTAGGAAGTGACATCAAATCACTTTCTTTTATTATTTCTAGATGTGGTTTAAATCCTTCACTACCAGATGAACCAATAATGATATTTCCTCCGTTTAATTCATTTTCATTAAAAGAAAAACTTTGGTCAATACTGTCAACATACATATTAACTTTATTATGAAATCTCATGCCATCATCAGAAGCACCTTTAGTATAGATATATGGTAATTTGATATCAGCATCGATTTCTACTTCAAGATTCTTATAATCGATTAATATTGGAGTTAAACCAAGCTTTAAGAATGCTATAATAGCCGCGATTGAATTGATTGAATTATCAACAATAATATATGCTTTTTTAGAACCATAATTCTTATATTTATCAATATAACTATCAACTAAAGTTAATAATTCTTCGTAAGTAACTGCTGCATAATTAAATGTGGTTTCTTCTTGAACTAATTGACCCATCCATACAAATTTATCTTTATATTTTGAATCTAAAGCTTTTGCTTTTAATAATTCATAAAATGTCATATAATCACCTTATTTACTTCCTATTTTCTTTGCTTTCGGTTTATGTATTAATGTTTTTAAGTATTCTTGAGCTTCATTATATTCCATTGAACTTAAGACTTTAGATATAGCATTTATTAAGGTTTGTCTTAATACTTCACCGATTTCTCCAGTTTTATCAACTGGTTTATAAGCATCAGCAAAATTATCATAATTCCGTAGTTCTTCGACTATATCTTCACTGACACCAATATTTGGTAAAATAAATTTAATATAATTTAAATCAACTAAGCCCTCTTCTTCTCTAAAATCCATCATATTTCGGATTAAATCGCGAAAGAGAAAATCTTCATTTACTTCAAATATATATTCACCATTATCATCATCAATTAAAACGGGACTTACAAATAGAAATTCCATCAATACTTTAGGAAATAAATAACGATTTTTAAGTTTTACTTTAATTTGAAATTTTTCATAATCAGGTATTATTTCACATTCATTATATTTAAAACTACTAACAATATATTGCATACAACTTTTTTTATAATTTTTGCTATCTTTAAATATTAAATATTGATCTAACGCATAACGGCTATATTGTTCTAATGATTTTCTTGAAATCTTACCTGATATTGTTGATTTATAAAATTTTGGATATTCTAAAACAGGAAGAGCTAATTCAATTTTATCAAAGTCAGCTACAAAATTTAAAACGCGAGAATATAAAGGAAAATTATTTGCTTTTTCATCACCTTCAATGCATAAACGAACTGTATCATCTACTTTAATGCAATAAATAGGTACACCAAGTTTTCTTGTAAAATAATCTTCCATGGCATTTAAAAAGTAAGATTTACCATTAAGATTCATAATTAGGCTTTTTCTGCCCAAAATATAGAGTTGATTATCAATATATATACCTAAATCTCCAGCAGTAATCCATTCACCAGTACTAATATCTTTAAAATTAACATTTAACTTACTATCGACATTAATATTATCTTGAATGCTTTCACTTACAGGAATATATTCTGAAAAATCAAAATCATCAAAATTTGCAACAATATTCTCAGTTTTACCATCTTTTATTTTATAGAAATTTTTTTTATCAAAAGTATAAACTATTTCTCCTTTTTCATAATCAACAACACTTATATAACAAACTTTAAGCTTATTTTCAGGGCATGAGCATATAACTCCCCCAGCTTCAGTTGCACCATATAAATTAACAAATACTCCTTCTGGAATAGATGGTATTTTTGATCTAATATAATCTATAACTCGTTTAGTATTGTTACCACCTGCCAAATAAATTTTCTTCATGTTTTGAAGGCTTAAATTACTAAAATCACCTGAATTTATTTGCTCTATTATATCTCTTGGAAGCATAACAGTATCTGGAATTATACCTACACTATTGCTTCTATTATCATAAAAATTTGTCGATTCTAAAAAAGAATCATAATAGGTATGATAGTCTATGTTAATTACATCATAAGGAACTATATTATTCCCAATAATTTCGGCACTATCTTTAGTTAAACTTCGATTAAGTATATTTATTACAACATATGGGCTTCTAGTTGAAAATACATATTCATCACGTTTTATTTTGTAAGTTGTTTTTCCTTGCCAATAATCTTTATAAGATGAAGTAAGACAATCCAAATCAAAAGAATCATGAATTATTACTTTCATATCATGTAGTAATGGATTAACTATATTTGTTAAAATTCCAGATATATTGGCACATGATATATAACTATAAAATATACCGTTATTCTCTCCATATGGTAATGCTGAATTAACTAAAGACTCTTCAGTTAAAGGCACAAAATGAGGCTTATTTCCTTCACTTCCAGATGTACAAACATATAATTTTCTTGTGGTATCAAATGAATCATTAATGTTATTGAAAGGCTCTTTAAATTCATTTAAAATAAATTTTTCAGCAAGAGTATCAGCTGGATTAATAAATTTATACAAATCAACATCAAAAACGTATGGTAAATTCATTATGTGATGATGACATGCTTTGGCATCAATCAAAACTGGTGAAAAATTACACTCTAAAAGTGCAATGATAGCTGCGATTGAAGCTATTGATTGATTGGCAATAACAAATTTCTTACTAAAAGATGGATCACAATTAGAATTCTTTATTTTTTCAATGTAAAATTCAACGAGATCAAGTAAATTTTTATATGTAAAGGATACATATTCATGATAACCATGACGAGCATCAAAATTTTCAACATAAATTATCTCATCCTTATATTTAGGATTCATTGCTTTATCTTTCAATAATTCATAAAATGTCATAAGTATCACCCCATATTTTTCTTGGGTTTATATATTATTACTTATTATTTTTTTTGTCAAATTAAAAGCACTTTTTAAGTGCTTATAAATACCATAGTTTTTTCTCGTTTTTTCTAACTTCTTTGATAATTCCGCCACCAAGGCATTCATCACCTAAGTATAAGACACAAGCTTGTCCAGGAGTAACTGATTTTACTCCTTCTGGATAACTAACTAATATTTCATTATTATCCAGTAACTCTATTTCAACATCATTATCAGGTTGACGATATCTAAACTTAGCAGTACATTTTTTAGGTCTCAAATCACTAATCCAATTCATTTGTTCGACTAAACATGAAGTACTTATTAAATACTCTTCATTATCTGAAACATAAAGAATATTCTTTTCTAAATCCTTGCCAACTGCATATGTACGTTCTTCATTACCACCTAGATTTAATCCTTTTCTTTGACCAATTGTATAGTACATTAAACCAATATGTTTTGCAATTTTCTTACCACTTTCAATATCAATTATATCACCAGGAATATTAGGTAAATAATTTTCCAAAAATTTAGTAAAATTTCGTTCTCCAATAAAACATATTCCCGTTGAATCCTTCTTTTTAGCATTTATTAAATCATGCTCTAAGCCAATTTTTCTATCACCAGTTAGTGC
>CAMVNN010000009.1 GCA_947168865.1 uncultured Bacillota bacterium | reverse complement strand
TAATGTTTTTTGAAAACTATTTTGAGTTTGATTACTCATATTTTCAAATTTAATTGAACGAATCATTTGTATTTTTGATTTTGGAAAATTATATTCATCAATGAATACAGGTTCATCAATAACTACAGGTGGCTCGATTTTAATCTCTTTCATAGATTCAAGTGCTTTTTTTAATGTAATTCCTTGATTTTTTCTATTCAAAACAACAATGCCCAAATAGGCTTTTGAACCACCTTTTTTAGTTATGATTTTCATTTTAACTCCTAGTTACCACTATTTTTCTTAATTATTTCTTCAGCGATATTTTTTGGAACTTCTTCATAGTGATCAAATTCCATTACAAATGTACCACGACCTTGTGTATTTGAACGCAAAGAAGTTGCATATCCAAACATTTCAGCAAGTGGAACCATTGCATTGATTGCAAGGGCATTACCACGAGATTCTTGTCCAAGTGGACGTCCTCTTCTTGATGTAATATCACCCATAACTGTTCCTAAATATTCTTCTGGAACAACTACTTGAACTTTCATGATTGGTTCTAAAATAACTGGTTTACATTTATTCTTAGCTTCTTTTAAAGCCATAGAAGCCGCAATCTTGAATGCCATTTCACTTGAGTCTACTTCATGGTAAGATCCATCATGTAGTGTTGCTTTAACATCAATCATTGGATAACCTGCTAAAATACCAGTTTTCATAGCATCTTGAAGTCCCTTATCAGTTACTGGGATATATTCTCTTGGAACTGTACCACCAACAACTTCATCAACGAACTCATATCCCTTATCTGGATTTGGTTCAAATTTAATCCAAACGTGACCATATTGTCCACGACCACCGGATTGTTTAATATATTTACCTTCGCAGTCCCCTGCTTGAGTAATTGTTTCACGATAAGATACTTGTGGTTTACCAACATTAGCTTCAACATTGAATTCTCTTCTCATTCTGTCAACGATGATATCTAGGTGAAGTTCACCCATACCTGCGATGATAGTTTGACCAGTTTCTTGATCAGTTGATGCTCTAAATGTTGGATCTTCTTCAGAAAGTTTTTGTAATGCAACTGCCATTTTATCTTGATCAGCTTTTGATTTTGGTTCAACAGCAAGTTGAATTACTGGTTCTGGGAATACCATTGATTCTAAAATAACTTCATGTTTTTCTTCACAAAGAGTATCTCCAGTTGTTGTATTTTTAAGTCCTACTGCAGCAGCAATATCTCCAGCATATACATCAGATATTTCAGTTCTATTATTTGCATGCATTAATAGAATACGTCCGATTCTTTCTTTAACTTGCTTAGTTGCATTCATAACATATGAACCGCTTGATAAATGTCCAGAGTAAACTCTGAAGAATGTTAAACGTCCAACAAATGGATCTGTCATGATTTTGAATGCTAATGCAGCAAATGGTTCAGAATCAGATGGATGACGAGCTACTTCATTTCCTCTTTCATCAACACCTTTAATTGATTCTACATCAGTTGGAGCTGGTAAGTAATCAATTACAGCATCTAGAAGTAATTTAACACCAGTATTTCCTAATGCATCTGAGCATAATACTGGGAAGAATTCAGCAGCAAGTGTACCCTTACGAATACATCTTTTAATTTCATCAACAGTTAATTCTTCACCCTCAAGATATTTTTCCATCATTTCTTCATCGAATTCAACAACTGTTTCAATTAAATCATTACGTTTTTCTTCAACTAAATCCTTAAGTTCAGCAGGAATTTCAATGATTTTTGGATTTTCTTCTTGAGCCCTATCATATTGATAAGTAGTTCTTGTTAATAAGTCAATAATTCCATTAAATTCATCGCCTGATCCGATTGGCCAAACAAGTGGTTTAGCTAAAACGCCTAAACGATCTTTAATAGATTTTAAACTATATTCAAAGTCTGCACCCATTTTTCCCATTTTGTTGCAGCAGATCAAACGAGGTACTTTAAATTCAGTTGCTTGTCTCCAAACAGTTTCTGTTTGAGGTTCAACTCCAGCTTGAGAGTCTAAAAGTGCAACTGCACCATCTAGTACACGAAGTGATCTTGATACTTCAACTGTAAAATCTACATGTCCTGGAGTATCAATTATATTAAGTCTATAACCTTTCCAGAAAGCTGTAGTTGCAGCTGATGTAATAGTAATACCACGTTCTTGTTCTTGTTCCATCCAGTCCATTTGAGATTCACCATCGTGAGTTTCTCCGATTTTGTGAATTTTTCCTGTATGGAATAAGATTCTTTCAGTGGTAGTCGTTTTTCCAGCATCGATGTGAGCCATGATACCGAAATTACGTGTATGTTCTAAACTATATTCACGAGCCATACTTAATCACCTTTCTACCAACGATAATGAGCAAATGCCTTATTAGCTTCTGCCATACGATGTGTATCTTCACGTTTTTTAACTGATCCTCCTACACCATTAGAAGCATCAATTATTTCGCTTGCAAGCTTTTCACTCATTGAGTGTCCACCTCTTAAACGACTATATTGTACTAACCAACGAAGTCCTAATGCTTGACTACGATCAGCCTTAACTTCAATTGGAACTTGATAGTTAGCACCACCAACTCTACGAGATTTAACTTCTAGAGCTGGTTTAATGTTTTCCATAGCTTTTTCAAAAACAGTCATTGGATCATCGCCTGTTTTTTCTTTTACTATATCAAATGCTTTATAAAGAATTGTTTGAGCTTGTCCTTTTTTACCATCAATCATTAAACTATTAATAAGTTTAGTAACTAATTTTGAATTATATATTGGATCTGCTAAAACGTCTCTTTTTACTGCACGTCTTTTACGCATATTTATCCTCCTTTATTTTACTTTTTTGGTTTTTTAGCACCATATTTTGAACGACCTTGACGACGTTTTTCAACTCCAGCAGTATCAAGTGTACCACGAATAATGTGATATCTAACACCGATTAAGTCCTTAACACGTCCACCACGAATCATTACTACACTGTGTTCTTGTAAGTTGTGTCCTTCTCCAGGAATGTAAGCTGTAACTTCCATACCATTACTTAAACGAACACGAGCATACTTACGCAAAGCTGAGTTTGGTTTCTTTGGAGTTAATGTTCCAACACGAGTACAAACTCCTCTTTTTTGTGGTGAATCTAACTTAGTAGTCTTCTTTTCTCTACTGTTATATCCAATACCTAAAACAGGTGATTTTCTCTTACGTGTTTTCTCTCCACGACCTTTTCTAACTAATTGATTAATAGTTGGCATAATAATCTCCTTTCCACTACACACATCCAGGTGTTTCATATTCTTACTTAATTAAAGATTTACCGAAGTAAATCCCCAATTAAAATGCAACAATAATATAACATTTTTAATATTTGTTGTCAATCATTTTTTTATGCATTTTTTGTACTTTTATAATTTTTCTTAATTTGCTTTAATTTCTCTTTATTTTCTTTATTTAAACCAAACAAAATATTAGGGTTTCTCTCTTTTAAAACTCGCCCAATCATTTGTAATTCATCTTCATCATATGTTCTCAAAATATTAACTCTTTTACCACTAACTAAGAAAGCTATCATAAATATTCCATTATCAATTCTAGCCCCACGAGCATTAGTTATTACTCTCTCATTATATATTAAAGCAATTTCAGAATATTTTAGGATATTTGAAAAAACTCCATGGGAAACAATATAATTCTGAGTCATATATACACCTGCACTGTCAAATACAAATACATTGTCACTTAAAAGTTCACTCTTAACGACATTTATATCAGGTCTTTTAACCATTTTTTTTCTTTTTGATAAAGCAATAAGATAAATAACTAAAAATATTATTAAAACCAAGCCAAACAACAAAGGAAAGCCAATTATATAAAATTCATCTCCGGAGATAATTCCATAAACTACTCCACCCAAGATTATGAGAGCCATAGCTATGATGCCATATAAACCAAGCTTTTCATTTTTACTCTTTTTATTGAATATTTCTTCAATCTTCGCAGCATCAGCCTTAGTAGGACTAATTACATTGTTTGGACCATACATCTGGTTGTTAGCTTCATCATACTTCTCATATCCATTTCCATTTTGAGTATATTGATTAGTGTCTTGATAATTGCTTTGATTATTAGTTTCTCCATATTGTTGGTATCCAACATTACTTTGACTATTATAATTATTTATAGCAGCTTCATTATAATTTTGAATATTGCTGTTATAAGTATTGTTATTTTGATTATATCCAGGGAAGTCATTCATACTTGTATAATTATTATTTAAATCAACTTGATTTCCTTGATTCTCTAGAAAATTATCAGAATTATAGTCATGATTATAATCAGGATAACCATTCTGATTATTATTTCCATTATTCTCGTTCATATAAAACTCCTATTCATAATCTACAGCATAATTACGACTTTTATAATTACTACATTTTACATATGGTGTAATAACATTTTCGCCCTTAACTTCAACTATAGAATATCCACTACAATCAGTCATCTTAGCATAACCGTATTCTCTTAATGTGGTTAATTTTATAATTAATCTATCACCAGATTTTAAATCATTGTAATAATAATTAATATAATTGGCAGTTGCATCACTTAACTCTTTTTCATAATTGTTATTATCTGAACTACTACCAAAAACTCTAGTAAGCAAATTACCTTTTGACATACCAACAAAATATATTATGCAGATTACAACTACTGCCAAAAATAAAAGAATAAAACTTGATCTTACTGATCCATTACTTGATAACATTAAACAAATTCCTGTCTAAATCTTTATCTAAAAAACGATAAAGTTTAGCAGGCCTCCCTCCTGTTGAAATTTCATTTTTCTCGCCTGTTTCGACAACTAATGGTAAAAACTTCTTGCGGAAATTCCTACGATCAATTTCTTCTTCTAGGACTTCCTCATATACTTTCTGAAGTTCTGGAAGAGTAAAATCAGCAGGAAAAATAATTTTTAAATTGTCTAAATTAAGCAGTTCTTTTTTTAAACAATAAATTGCATTATTAATAATATCTCCATGATCAAAAGCCATCTTTGGAATATCATTAATATCGAATAACTCATATTCAAAATCATAATTTTTCAAACTATACTTATTGATTATTGTCATATAACTAACTGCAATCGTTCTTCTTTCTTTATTACGATTAACATTACTAAAAGTATGACATTCTTTAAGTATTTCTGGATTAAGCTTAAATTTATTGCAAATCTTACCTGCAGATGCTTCAAGAGACTCATCTATTTTAAGAAGTCTACTCGGAAGTCTCCATATTGTACTGCCCTCTTTTTTCAAAAGCAAGATTTTGAGTTTATCTTGATCCATTGTAAATATATTTAAAAAGACCTCAATCTGACACTCTATCATATAATCTCCTTTGTGTTATTATTACACAACTTATTATATGACAATTTTTAAATTTTTTCAAGGAATTAATAAAAATAGAAATGCAATTTTCTCGCATTTCTATAAATTACTTAATTATTTAAAAGGACCAAATTATTTTTAGATATTATTTCATCTATTAATTTTGATTCAATGTTATCTTTGATATATTTATCTATTTTTCTAGCTCCAAATATATTATATTCAATATTATTTAAAATATCGGTTCGTACTTTAACATTATATTTAAATTTAATTCCCCTATTTTCATATTTTTTTATCATTGCATGCATTTTTCTATTTATTATTTTTATTACATTTTCCTCATCTAAATAATCAAATCTAACTATATTATCTATTCTATTTAAAAATGAAAGTGAATAATAATCTTTTAAATCGTTAATGCCATTTTTACTTTTAAATCCAACTTTATTATTCTCATATCCAGCATTAGAAGTCATAATAATAATATAATTGTTCAAATGAACTATTCTACCTTTAGAATCTTTTATAAAACTTTGATCTAAAATCTGCAAAAATAAGTTTAAAATATCAGGATGAGCTTTCTCAATTTCATCTAAAATAATTACCCCACTATTATAATTTCTTATTTCGTCTAATATGTTATGATTATCTTCATAGCCAACATATCCTGGAGGTGCTCCAATTATTTTACTTATAGAATGTGCTTCTCCATATTCACTCATATCTAGTTTAATGACATTATTACTTAAAAGTTTTCCAGTTTCTAAAGCCAAATATGTCTTTCCAACTCCAGTGGGACCAACAAACAATAACGAGTAACATTTGTTGTCATCTTTGAATCCTAACTTCAATCTTTTAGATAAGTTAATAACACTATTTAAAGCTTCATCTTGACCTATTATTTTATCTTTTAAAGTTTTCTCAATATTGTTTAAAATTTTTAAATTATCAGACATTATTTCATATATAGGTGTTTTTGTTTTAACCGAAATCACATTCGCGATATCTACTAATGTAACTTCTTTGATTGTTTGTATATTTTCTAATTCTAATTTATTGATTTCACTCATTATTTTTTTCTCTTTTATATTTTCAGAAGCTATAATACCATTTTTTAATTTACTAAGTGATAAATGTTTTAATTCTAACAACTCTTTAGTCAAACTTTTATGCTTTTTACTGCTTTCATTTTCTCTTATAGAAACATTTGCTAAAACTTCATCTAATACATCTATAGAAGCATCTGGTTCATTACGATCATATATATATTTATCAGTTAAATCAACCAATTTTTCAATCATTTCATCACTTATAATAACATTATGATAGTTGGAATATATATTTTTTATTTTTTTCAAAATATTAACTGTTTCATCGCGATTAGTAGGTTCAACTAATATCTGTTGAAATCTCCTATCTAAAGCATGATCATCCTCAATAAATTTTTTATATTCCTCAAGAGTTGTTGCTCCAATTATACGAACCTTATTTCGAGCTAAAGCTGGTTTTAAAATGTTTGAAGCATCGATTGCCCCCTCTGCTCCCCCTGCTCCAACAATAGTGTGAATTTCATCGATGAAAAGAATAATATCATCATTTTCTTCAACTTCTTTGATAATTTTTTTCATTCTTTCTTCAAATTCTCCACGATATTTAGTTCCAGCTACTGTACTAGCCATGTCTAAACTAATTATCCTTTTATTTTTCAAGTTTTGAGGGACTTCATCAAAAACAATTTTTCTAGCCAATTCCTCAACTATAGCCGTTTTACCAACACCTGCTTTACCAACTAAAATTGGATTATTTTTAGTACGTCTAGAAAGTATTTCAATAACTCTTTTAATTTCAAAATCACGGCCTATAGCAGGATCTAACTCTAATGCTTTGGCTTTTTTATTTAAATCTGTTCCTATTTCATTTAATAGTAATTTTTTAGTTTTTTTAATTTTATTAAATGTCTCAACTTTACTAAACTCAAAACCTAGTTCTATCATAATTCTACATGCTATACCATCACCTTCAGATATGAGATGATTAAATATTGTTTCAATGGTAACTTTAGAATTATTAACATTTGCTTCTAAAATAGAATCTTCAATTATTTTTTTTAATAATGGTGTATAAATAAATAATTTAGTTTTAGTTTCTCCATATCCTATTGTTTCAATTATTTCTTTTCTTACTTTCTCATATGTTATTTTTTCTTGATTTAGTTTTTTAGAAATACTATTTGAGAAACTCAAAAAAGCTAATAAAATATGTTCTGTTCCAATAAAAGAATGCTTTAACTTCATCATTTCCTCATGAGCTTTAATAATTAATTCATGAGCTTCTGCACTAAAGTTTGTAAACATTTTTTTCCTCCCTAATTATTCTATGAATATTATGAACAATTAGCTATTTTTTAAACACAAAAAAAAGCCTAAAATTTTTATTTTAGACTCTCTAACCATTTTTTTAATTCATCTAGTTCTTGATAACCAATTTTTTTATCAACAACTTCACCATTTTTAAAAACATATAACGCTGGAATACTCATTATTGAATATTTTCTTGCAATGTCTTCAAATTCATCAACATTTACCTTAACAACATTATATTCATCGCTTAATTTTTCTAAATTTGGTATTAACATCTTACATGGTCCACACCACTCGGCAAAGAAATCAACTAATACCAAATCATTATTAATTAATTCATCAAAATTATCATTCTTGTTCATTATCTTGAGCATCTTCTACCTCCTCATTTACTACTTTTTCAGATTCACGATATTTTTGCAAAACACTTTCAATATTATTTATCTGAAGTTTTTTGTTCTCAACTAATTTATCAACTGATTCAATTGATATAATATCATATTTTAAGAATAAATCCAAACTCTTTAAATTAAATTCTTCAGCATTTTCGCCTTTATAAGATGTTTTCAATGTTTCAAAGTCCTTTATCATTGAAGTTGTATTCTCATTTAAAGAAGTAAGTATTGGTGTTTCTTCTAAGATAATAGGCTTATATTTTGAATTAGCAAGTTCCGGAACATTAAAAATTGAAAGTGACAAAATATATAAAATTACAAAACAAATAACATATCCTTCTACAAGTCCTAGTAAAGCTCCAGCAATTTTAGAAGGAATACTTAAAATAATAGTCATCTTTAATATTTTTTCAATTAATCTTGTAACTTTAAGAATAATGCTTAATAATATTGTTAAAACTATTGCCACTATAATAAAAGCAAGTAATTCATAAAATAAAATATTTACAACTGAAACATTTTTAAAAAATCCACTGAACTTTAAGAAAGGTAAATTCTCATATAAAATAATTGAAACATAATTTTTAAATATAAACGATAAAACAACTACTAATATGGTTCCTGCTATTGCAACACCAGTATAAATAAATCCACGTTTAAAACCTATTATTGCTGCAATAACAATTATTGCAATGATTAAAATATCAACTATACTCATATCTTTTACCTCCTATTAAAATTATATTATAAATTTTTCAGAAAATAAAGCCAAAAGCCAAAAAGTATGGTAAAATGATTATGATAGGGAGCGTGTTATAATGACCATAACTGTTAAAATAACCGATAAAACAAAAGAAATGATGAATGAATTCTATAAGGAAATGATAAGGCCTAAAACACCACAATATGCCATTTTTCAAGCACAAGATGGTGACACTGTCGTTACTTTATATGAATCTGGAAAAGCTGTTTTCCAAGGAAAAGATGCCGATTTAGCAAGTCAATATTGGATTGAAACTGAAAAAATTAATGCTGGTTCAGTTCATTTTACCAATAGTGATGATAAAGGCAAGAAAGAAAAGAAAGAAATAAAAAGAGACTATAATCTCTACTCTTCTTCAACTGTCGGATCTGATGAAGTTGGAACTGGTGACTATTTTGGTCCAATAGTTGTTACAGCTTGTTATGTTAATAAAGAAAATATTCCTTTCTTAGAAGAATTAGGTGTTAAAGATTCTAAAAAATTAACAGATGATAAAATATTAGAAATAGTACCTAAAATTATAAAAGTAATTCCTTATAATACGGTTATATTAAGTAATATTGAATACAATGAAAGATATAGTTCTAACATTAATATGAACGCGATTAAAGCAATTATGCATAATAAAGTTTTAAACAACATTACTAAAGAAAATAAAGATTATGATTATGCAGTTGTTGATCAATTTACATATCCTAATGCATATTTTGGTTATTTAAAAAATAACAACAACATTTTTAAAAACATCACTTTCTTAACTAAGGCTGAGGATCAAGTATTATCAGTAGCTTGTGCTTCAATTATAAGCCGTTATGTATTTATTAAAGAAATGGGAAAAATAAGTAGTCAAGTTGGTTTCTTAATTCCAAAAGGTGCATCTACTGCAGTAGATGAATGTGCATATAAGATTGCTAAAGAACAAGGATTTGATAAATTAAAAGAAATTGCTAAATTAAACTTTAAAAATACTGATAAAGTTAAAGCATTAATGGAACACAAAGGAGAATAAATTCTCCTTTTTTCTTGAATTAAAATTTTATAAGTGCTACTATGATATTGTAATTACTTTTTATAAGGAGGGAGAATAAATGAAAAGTAAAACAACTATTATTATATGTTGCATAATTGGGGTATTAGCTATCATAGGCATTGTTATTTTTCTTACACTTGGAAATAACAAAGTTACGATAACCTTTGATTCTAATGGTGGATCTAAAGTCGAAAGTATTAAAGTTGTTAAGGGTGAAACAGCCAAACTTCCTACTCCAACCAAAGAAGGAAATACATTTGATGGTTGGTATTACAAAGATTTAAAAGCAAATGAAAAATCTGTTTTTAAAGAAGACGTTACCTTAAAAGCTCATTGGATTAGTGATGGAACTAAAAAAATCAAAGTTACTTTTGAAACTAATGGTGGTTCTTCAATTGAACCAATTTATTTAGAAAGCAATGAACAATTTGTAGAACCAACAGTCCCAACAAAAGATGGGTATACTTTCTACGGTTGGTATGATGGCAATGAAATGCCAATTAAAACGGGTGCTCTTTTGGCAGAAGATATTACCCTTTATGCTAAATGGGAACAAAAAGAAACCACAAAATACACAGTAAGCTTTAATTCTAATGGCGGTTCTAAAGTAAACAGCATAACTTTAAATGATGGTGAAAAATTATCATTACCAAAAAATCCAACTAAAGAAAATTCAGTTTTCAATGGTTGGTTTACTAAACAAGGCAGTGAAGTTAAGAATGGAACAACTATTAAAGGAAATATGACTTTATATGCTAAATGGAAAACTTATAGTTGTCCAAGTGGATACAAATTAGATGAAACTAAATGTACCATTGAAGCTAGTGTAAAAACCAAGTGTGGTGAAAGAGGATTTGATTACAACGGCAAATGTGTAACAATAACAGTTGCTGCTAGAAAAGATTCTAATAAAGAATGTGGGACAAAAACAATAATAAAACCTTATGGTCATACTGAAACAGTAAAAGGAGATTTATTCCAAATTGGTACATATTATTGTTTCTATGGTATTGTTGAAGATAGCTATGAACAACAAAATTCATCTAACTGTACATCAAGAAGCCATAAATGGAATAGCAGGAATAGTAAATGTTATTATGATCGTGATGATGCTAATGTAAACATTACTTACACATGTTCTGATAACTACGCTTATATTAGCAATCCAAATCAATACAGCGGTGTCAATGGTATGAATGGTGGTTGTTTCCCGCTTAGTGACAAAATAAAATACTGCGACAGCGAGTACAATTTATTAAATAACAAATGCGTTAAAACAATTGATGCAACATTAAAATAAAAAAATTGGTTTTAAAACCAATTTTTTATTTATCAGTACAAATACCTTCTCCAGGATTAGCTCCTTCGACATATACTTTATCAAACATAGCACATGATGATTTAGTTATGGAATCTTGTAAGTATCCACCTAGCATTTTAACAAGACTTACTACAATTACACTAATAACAGCAATAATAAGCAAATATTCAACTAAAGCCTGACCTTTTTTATTTAATTTCATATCTAAACCTCCGCTATCATATCTAATATAAGTTTATACTTTTTTTGCTATTTTGTCAAACGATATTTTTATGTTAAAATGTATTTGGTGACTAACATGAAGATATGTACTAGCTTTAAAGATCGTTTAATTGGAAATATGTTTAAAAAAAACATAGTTGACATGTGTTTTCCCAAATGCAACAGTGTTCATACTTTCTTTATGTTAAAACCAATTGATATTTATATGACGGATAAAAATAATAAGATATTATATATTTACAAGTGTTTTAAACCATATAAAATTATTCTTCCCAAAAAGAATGTATACTATACATATGAAACTAGTATTGATAAGTATAATTTTAATATTAATGATCTATTCAAAGAAAAAAAGAGTTAAAAACTCTTTTTATTTTGATTTTTTCTTGATTGGTATAAAACTACCCAAATAATCTCCTAGTTTAACATCTTCGATTTTCTCGATTTCAGTCTTTTTATAACCATATGGATTACCATCTGCATCAACAGCTAACTTATACTTTGATGGTAAATAAAATTCATATCTTGTCTCTTGATTTTCAATATCCATAGTCATATTATAGGCTGGCACTTTTTCAATCTTGACTTCAACAGTTTTCATTGGAACTTTCACAAGTTCTAAAGTTAAACCCAAGCCGATTGTTAGAATTAAACCAGCCCCTAATACCAATCTTTCTTTGTTATCTTTATCCATAATCAACCCCTCACAATGAAATTATAATAACATATTTTTTTATTTATCAAATCATTCTTTATATTCAAACTCTAAGTCTAATATTCTAACATTGTCACCATCTTTGGCACCCAATTCACGAAGTTTATCATCAATACCTAATTTTCTAAGTTTATTCGCGAATCTCAAGATAGATTCATCAGTTTGAAATTTTGTCATTTTTAAAATTTTCTCAACTTTTTCACCACTTATTACCCAAGTATTACCTTCTTTGTTAATTTCAAATGGTTTTTCCTCTTCAAATTTATATAAAATATGACTTTCAAATTTTTCTTCATCATAAAGTGGCGCACTTTTTATTTCGTCAAGCAAATCTGCCATGCGATATAAAACTTTATCTATTCCCTCTTTGGTAACTGCTGAGATTGGATAAACTTCAACATCTACTTTTGACTTGAATTTTTTTAAGTTTTCTAAAGCTCCTGGAAGATCCATTTTATTCGCGATTACTATCTGCTTTTTAGAAAGTAAATTAGTCTTAAAATTAGCAAGTTCCTTATTGATAATTTGATAATCTTCATACGGATCTCGTCCTTCAGAAGCTCCCATATCAATTATATGGGCAATTATTCTAGTCCTCTCAATATGCTTTAAAAATTCGTCTCCAAGCCCTTCTCCTAATGAAGCTCCTTCTATAAGACCAGGTAAATCAGCTATTACAAACGAGCGATTATCTTTTGTTTTAACGACGCCCAAGTTTGGTGAAAGAGTCGTGAAATGATATGCAGCTATTTTTGGTTTAGCAGCTGAAACATCTGATATAAATGTTGACTTCCCAACACTAGGCATCCCTACTAATCCAACATCAGCAAGTAGTTTCAATTCAACACGAACTTTTCTTTCTTCACCTGGTTCACCATTTTCAGCATAACTAGGACACAAGTTAGAACGTGTTGCTAAAGCCATATTGCCTCTTCCACCACGACCTCCAGTCGCGACTACTACTTCCTCACCATTTTTAGTTAAATCTCCTAAAATTAGACCTGTTTCCTGATCAGTGATAACAGTTCCGACTGGTACTTTAACAACAATATCTTTTGCCGAAGCTCCAGTCATTCCTTTACCAAGACCATTCTCCCCTTTATCACCTTTTATTACACGACGATATCTTAAATCAATTAAAGTATTTAAACCTTCATCTGCTTTAAAAATAATACTGCTGCCACAGCCTCCATTACCACCATATGGTCCACCCATCTCAACATATTTTTCACGACGATATGCCATGCATCCATTACCACCGCTTCCGGCAATTAATTCAACAGTTACTTCATCAAGAAACATAGTCTCACCTCTTTCAAAATTATATCTTATTTTATATTAAATGTAAAATAAAAAAAGATATTTGTTTCAATATCTTATTTATTATTCTTGAGTGTAACTACTACTAATATTATAACAATAACAATTAATCCAATAACGACATAGTTTAAATTACCAGAAGTTGTCTGATTATTAGCTATTGCTAGCATATTAATACATGAACTTAAATTCATGTCTAAAATTTCAAATATATTTAAATTCATGTAAATCACATCCTTTTATGAAATAATAGTTACGAATAAATTATATAAAGCTTTGATTCCAATCGGAACATATAAGTTATCAGTCTTATAAAATGCAATTGCTCTTATAAAGCCTCCAACAAAATAACAAAGTGAACTTACGATACTAAGATAAGTTATTTCGCCTAAATAAGCAATATTGTAATACCAGAAGAACATTGCACTTAAAACAATGAATAACCACTTATTTTTAATAACATCCTTGAGAGTTTTTTCAAAGATGATTTCCTCAACTAATGGGTAATAAACAACTGTTAAGAATGCTACTAATAATGGATAAGATTTAAAAGATTCAAATAGAATACTATCGTTTCCAGCAATCTGATCAACTTTTAAAATATCCATTACAAATACATTAGTTATAGCAATACCAACAATTGTAATAAGGAAATATATTAAAATCGTTTTAATAAATTTTCCCTTTTTCTTTTTGAAATCGGAAGCATATATTTTCAAGTCTTTAAAGTATATAGATATTAAAATTACTGCAAGTAAAATATTGCAAAAAATACCAAATACAAAATCATTTCCTGAAGTAATGCCCAAGACATCTTTAAAAACACCTACAATTACAGGCCACAAGAAATAAAAAACAATGACTAATAAACTTACCAAAAGTTTATTTGTTTTAATTCCTTCTTCTTTAACTTTCTTTCTTTTTGACATCGACATCACCTCTATTATTAGTATATCAAACTAAAATAAAATTAACAATAAAAAGCCATGTCTAAAAGACATGACTTTACATCGTTATTATTTCTAATAACTATTCATAGCTATAGCCATGGAAATAATCTTCTTAGCCAGCTCATCCGCATTCCTCCTTCCGCAACTACTTTACACATATATTATATCATAGTAAGTCGGAAATAAAAACTTTGAATGTAAAGTTCAATTTAGTAAAGACCTCTTATCTTGCCATTCTTACTAAATTTCATATTCATATATGCTGGTGCCTTAGAAAGGCCTGGCATTGTCATAATATTTCCCATCAAGCAAACAATAAATCCTGCTCCAGATGATAACCTAACATCTGTTACTGTCATTGTGAATCCTTCTGGATTACCAAGTACTTTTTGATCATCTGTTAGTGAATACTGAGTCTTAGCAATGCAAATTGGAGTATTATTGAATCCATTTTTCTCATAATCTTTTATTTTAGACATCGCTTGTTCAGAGATAACTACTTCACCTGCATGATATATTTCATGACAAATAGTTTCAATCTTTTCTACTATTGGTTTATTATAATCGTAAAGTGGTTTATAATCAATTCCTTGATTACAAAGCTCAACTAACTTTTTAGCTAAACCAATTCCTCCTTCAGATCCTTTGGCAAAGCATTCTGAAATATCAAATTGACATCCCATATCTTCAACATATTTTTTAACATAAGCAATTTCTTTTTCAGTGTCAAATCCAAAACGATTTAAACAAACCAATATATTCTTAGTATATTTTTGCATATTTAAAATATGAGTCCTTAAGTTTCCTATACCTTTTTCAATAGCTTCTAAATTTTCTTTATTTATTTCATCTTTAGCTACTCCACCATTATATTTCATACTACGAATTGTCGCATTAACAACGATAGCATTTGGTTTTAATCCAGCTGTTGGGCATTTAATATCTAGGAACTTTTCAGCCCCTAAGTCAGCTCCGAATCCAGCTTCTGTAATAACATAGTCTGCTAATTTTAAACCCATTTTAGTTGCAATAATACTATTACATCCATGAGCTATATTTGCAAATGGACCACCATGAATAATAGCTGGATTATTCTCTAGTGTTTGAACTAAATTAGGTTTAATCGCATCTTTCAAAATAAGAGCCAAAGCATCAACACATTTCAAGTCACGAGCAAATATCATTTTTCCTCTTTTTGTATAACCAACTAAAATATTGCCTAGTCTTTTCTTTAAATCGACGATATCAGTTGCTAAACATAGAATAGCCATGATTTCACTTGCAACTGTTATATTATATTTGTCATTTCTTTCTAAGCCTTTATTATCATACTTTAAGACTACATTACGAACAGCACGATCATTTAAGTCAACACATCTTTGAAAAGTAATACGATTTAAATCTAAATTTAATTTATTACCTTGATAAATATGATTATCTATAATTGCACAAAGGAGATTATTACATGTTTCGATAGCATGAATATCACCTGTAAAATGCAAATTAATGTCTTCCATTGGTACTACTTGGGCATAACCACCACCGGTAGCCCCACCTTTTATTCCAAATACTGGACCCAAAGATGGTTCTCTTAAAACAACTACACTCTTTTTTCCTATTTTATTCATCGCATCATTAATACCAATACTCATAGTAGTTTTACCTTCTCCATAAGGAGTTGGATTGGTACTAGTTACTAAAATTAGCTTGCCATTAGGTTTATCCTCAAGTTTCTTCATTATATCAAGGCTGATTTTAGCTTTAGTTTTGCCATAGCACTCTAAATAACGACTTCCAATATCTAATTTTTTGGCAATTTTTCTAATATCTAATTTCTTAGCTTTATCACTAATTTCTATATCTGTCATAAGACACCTCCAATTATTTCTATTATATAATAAATATAGTTTTTTTTCCACAAAAAAACACTTTTTAAGTGTTTTTATCTGCTCTTTCCATTTCCATCAGAAAATGATTTAATTATTTCTTTTTGGCTTTCTATATGATCATCAGTAAAATCACTGCGAGAACCATCTAATTTAGTTCCACCATATGTCTGAACTTGTTCTAATTGTCCTTCTGTTAATTCATCAGCTTCTGGTTTTGTTTCCAACGCATCAACAGCTTTTTCTTGTTCACCTTGAAACCATTCTCTTTCTGAAGGATTTTCTGAACTATAACCACCTTTGATTGTTTCTAGTTGATCTTCATCTTTAATTTCGCCACCTGGAGCAGTATGCCATTTTTCATTTTGTACTAATTCTGTTTCCTTAGATTCTGCTGGGTGTCCACCTAATCCTTTATCCTTATTTCTTCTAAAAAAGTTCCACTGCATTTTATCTACCTCCTACTATAATTATATAATATTTAGAAAATAAGTCAAAAAAAAATACTTTATTTCTAAAGTATTAATTTTCAGGATATACACTTACTTGCTTACGATCTTTGCCTAAGCGTTCAAATTTAACAACGCCAGGAACTTTAGCATAAACAGTGTCATCACTACCGATGCCAACGTTTTTACCAGGATAAATCTTAGTACCACGTTGACGATATAATATAGAGCCACCTGTAACGAATTCGCCATCAGCAGCTTTTGCACCTAATCTCTTTGATTCAGAGTCACGGCCGTTCTTAGTAGAACCTTGTCCTTTTTTATGAGCCAATAATTGAATTTTCAATTCCATTAAAGTCATCTAAAGCACCTCCTCATTTATTTTAATATATTTTTTATAATCTTTTTCTAATTCTTTTAGTAATTCAGTCATATTAAGTATAAGTGTATCAACTAAATCACTATGTTTTTTAATAACAATATCTATTAAACCATCATCAGCTTTATATTCAATAGCTTCTTTATCTAGTCTAATGATTGCATTTATTGTTGTCGTTGCAATACTTGTTACACTTGCACAAACAATATCTTTACCAAATTCTTCATAGCCTGCATGGCCTTTAATCGTAATTTGGTTTTTTTTAACATCAATTTTAATCATAATTAACCTTTGATTGACTTAATTTCAACCTTTGTATATGGTTGACGATGTCCTTGAGTACGACGATAGTTTTTCTTTTGGTTGTATTTGAAAACTTTAATTTTCTTATTTTTTCCATGTTTAATAACTTCGCCTTCAACTGTTGCTCCTTCAAGATAAGGGAAACCAACATTACCGTTAACCATTAAAACTTTATCAAACTTTACTTTTGATCCAGCTTCAGCATCTAATTTTTCAATATATAGAACTGTACCTTCTTCAACATAGTATTGTTTTCCACCTGTTTCGATAATTGCTTTCATTTTTAACCTCCTAACGTTCTAAGACTCGCCTTTAAGGTAACTATTGTTTTTAAACCTTTTTAGAGCGGTTGTAGAGTGAGGCTCTACACGATAAATAATTTTAGCATAATTATATATTAATGTCAAACTCTTTTTGGCATTTTTTTACTTATTTTTAAAGAAAAAAGCTAAAGTATCATTATTACAATATTTACATTTTAAGTATTCTTTTTCTTCAAGAATTTTATTATTAGATTCTATATAATGATAATAATCTTTCTTAAAATTCTCTATTTTAGAAACAATTTTAACTTTTCTAAATCTTAGATTATATAAATATCTTTCATATAAAAATTTGTTAAAAATGAAATTGTGATTTTCTAATTCTTCTTTTAGTTTTATTAATAACAATAAAATTGAAAAAAAATAAACTATTTCTTTTTCTATAAACATCATAATTAAAAAAAACACTCCAAGAAAATAAGAAACATATATAGTTAATAAATGACTTATCTTAAAAGCCATAATTCTATTTAAAAAATTATTTAGTAATTTTGACCCATCTAATGGATAAATTGGTATTAAATTAAAGATTAATATTACTTTACCATAAAATGTAATAAGCGAATTATTTATTAAAACCATAAATATTATTTGAAATAAAGGTCCCATAATTGTAATTAAAAATTCTTCAATTAATGGTTTATTAATTAATTCATTAAAAATAGTAACTCCCCCAAATGGAAAAAAAATTGTTTTTTCTAGTTTCCATTTGAAAATAAATCCAGTTAAAATATGACCAAATTCATGAATAAATATAAGAGTACAAAAGAAAATAGCATCTTTAAAATATCCTGTTAAAAATGCTATCATTAAAGAAATATATGTTAGAGGATGAATCTCAAATAAATTCTTCATAGTTTAAGTATTCTCCATCTTTGATAAAATACAAGATTAATTCACCTTTTACTTCGCCTATATATTCACCAATTTCAACATGATCATATAATTTAACTCCAATATTAGTAAGTCCACAATAAGTAACATCATAATCATTTCCTTCAATAGTTAGACATTTTTCATTATCTTTTGTTCCAACAAAAATAACAAGTCCTTTATTAATACTTGGTACCAAATTATTTTCTAGTTTTAGTAATACTCCTTCATTATGATCTTCTTTAGATAAATATTTCAATTTTTCATCAAAAACAGGCTCTTCATAAAATTTCTTAAATGGTAGTGGTTTACCAACTAGTGTTTCATATTTTTTAGCAATTTTAACAAAAGAAATATTATTATTCAAAATGTTTTTAGCAAACCATTTATTAAATGTTGGACTACTTTTTAAAAGGATAATAGTTATTAAAAATAAGACTATCACTACTAATAAATTGGAAAGTTTTCTTGACACTTGTATCACCACATAATCTTATGCAGATAAATTTTATTAATCACTTTTTAAGTATATTTACTTCCCATATATTATCAAAGTCAACTGAAGTTTTAACATAAACTAAGTAATCTTCATCATCTACTATTTTAGATACTTCACCAATATAAATATCAGGATTATATATATAACTAATACCTGTTGTATATACTTTACTTCCAATCTTAATATTTTTATTCTTGATACCATTAATTATTAAATAAGAACTCTTATAATTGTCAACTAATCCATATGATACTTCTTCATCAATTATTTTAACCGAAACTTTATTTTCACTATCAATTATAAGTCTAACTAAGCTATCATTATCATTTACTTCTAAAACTAGACCTATTAAGGTTCCATTTGAACTTACCATATCCCCCTCTTCAATTCCATATTTCTTGCCTTTATTAATCAATATATATGAATTTTCTCTTGATATTACTTTGGCACTAGAATTCTTAGAAACTTCTACTACATCATCATATATATTAAATGAATACATAAATAATATATATGGAATAATCAATGCAACAACGATTTTTTTTATCATATATCACCACTTTCAAAGAAACTATAGTAAGTATTTTTTCCAATTATTAAGTGATCTATAACTGGTATTCCATGTATTAAGCCTATCCTGACTAAATTATCAGTCAACATTTTATCTTCTTTAGATGGCACAATATTTCCACTTGGATGATTATGAACACATATTATTGAAGAAGCACTTATAAGATAGGCTTCTTTAAAGAGTTCCCTTGGATGAACTAAGCTATGATCTAAAGTTCCTTTAAATAAGAGTTTTATCTTTATGACTTTTTTACTTGCATCTAAATAAACAGCATAAAAGCATTCTTGCATTTCATCTAAAAATAAATTTTTGAAGTAATTAAATACTTTTTCTGAGCTATCTATTTTAACATCGATTAATTCTATTTTCTTAATCCTCCTTGATAATTCTACAGCTGCAAGTATAATTGATATTTTAGATGGACCAAGTCCCTTAATACTAGCTAACATTTCATAATTAATGCTAGTAAGATTACTTATGTCTTTAATATTTGTTAATATCTTTAAACTCAATTCTCTTACCGTACTATATTTATTACCACTACCAATTAAAATTGTTAAAAGTTCTTCATTATTTAAGCTTTCAACTCCATATTTTTTTAATTTTTCACTCGGTCTGTCATTTCTAGGTAATTCCTTCACACTATTTAATCTCTTCATACTTTTTTACCAACTGTTTACATATATTTTTAACAGTTTCTTCCTTTGTTATAGCTGACATTAAATAATCATATTCGGTTAAAATACTAAAAAAATTGATATTATTTGATTCTACTTCTTTAATAGAAACACTATAGTTTAAGGATTTAAAATACTTCTCAATCAAACTAATATTATCTTTTTTAGTAGTAAAACAAACATAAACATAGTATTTATTGTTACTTTTTTCATAAGTATAAGCTTCTAATTTATCTGTATTTTTAATCATATTACTATAATTAGAATAAACTCCTTGTTGAATAAAATAGATTTTATTAATTTCTTTTGATACTTCGCTCTCTTCATATTTACTAAAAACAAATAAAGAAAAAAGGACACCAGAAATAATTGCAAGAATAACAACTCCAATTAGTTTCTTCATAACATCACCCAAGAATAATATACTTTTTTTCTCTGTCATTTCCTGTCGAGAAATAAAAAAGTTTATTAAAATTCTTGCAAATTATTTGGGATTGTGTTATTATATAGCAGTAGCAAGAGGGACCCTTAGCACAACGGTTAGTGCATCCGGCTCATAACCGGGGGGTTGTAGGTTCGAATCCTACAGGGTCCACCACTATGCAGGTGTGGCGAAATTGGCAGACGCACTAGACTTAGGATCTAGCGGTTTATCCATGGGGGTTCAAGTCCCTTCACCTGCACCATCTAGAATTTAAAGCTAATTCGTTTTGAATTAGTTTTTTTTGTTGTCAAAAAAAGCATACTATTATATAATTATTTCAGAAAGTAGGAAAAATATGAATGAATTTAATGTCTGTGGAAGATGTGGAACACAGTTTCAAGGAATTGAATGCCCAGGATGTGGCTTAATTATGTGTAATAACATAATTGATAATTTAGAAATTAAAAAAAGGCTTTTAGATACTGCAATTTCGTTTTTAAAAAACAACAATTTAATAACTAATGATGATCAAATTGAAAATGCTATTGCTAATTTTTATTACATTATTAGTTCAAAAAGTGATGGAAGTATTTCAGCAGCTTTTAGAATAAATACGGCAACTCGTGAAATATTCTTCAATTATGTTAATTCAAGTTTGCAATTTCTTAAACCTGAAGGGAAAGAAATGTATGAAAAAGCATTTAATGATGTAATCAAATCTCAAAGAATCAATGATCGTGATACTAATCGTGCTGCTTATCAAGTTCCAATTAGTATTTTAATGAATCCAACAGTCGAATGTAAAAATTGCCATAATATGATTAATCCATACGATATTATATGTAAAAATTGTGGTGTTCATATTGGAAATGATTATCCAGATTATTTTAAAGATATGACTTTCAAAGTTACTTTAGATAATATTCCATATCTCATAACTTTTATTGTTCCAAACAACTTAAAGGTTGTTGGTGGTAGCAATGAATATTTTACTTTAGTGGATGATTCTGGGCCATCTTTTATATCATTTAAGTTTATTAATCAAAGTAATTTTTATAATTCAGCTTCTTCAAGAATTGGTGAAACTAAAGAATATGTTTTTCTAAATCGTGAAGTCAAAACAGGATTTACGGGATTTTCAAATGGAGATATTATATTTAATGCTGAGATTAAATTCTATGATAATTTATATGGAATCATAGAATATCAAATAAATGGGGCCAAATCAATTGATAATTATGATGAATTCAACGTTAACAAATATATGGCTATCCTTCATACAGTGACAATAAAAAAAGAACATTAAGATAATGTAACCTATATAGTTGACACGTATTAAAAAAGAGATACGTGTTTTCTATTTAAGTCTAATTCTATTTGTATTATAAAATAATATCCAATCTTTAACAAGTTGTATATATTCTTTCAAAGATGTGATATTATAACTACGGAGAGTTTCTCTTTTAAGATTGGAATGGAAACTCTCTATAGGTGAGTTATCTACGGGAGAACCTTTATGGCTCATGGAAATTATTATTCCATTTGACTCGCAGATAGCTTTGTATTCGTTAGATGTGTATTGGAAACCTTGATCTGAATGCAAGATTACTCCATGCACATCTTTTTGTTTACGAATAGCTTCATTTAATGTATCCATAACGAGTGTATTATCCATATGATAACTTATCTTATAGGCAATAATATTTCTTGTATATAAATCCATTATTGATGATAAATAAGCTCTCTTACCATTATGAATAATGTATGTTATATCTGTTGACCATTTTTGATTAATATGTTCACAATTAAAATTTCTTTTTAATAAATTTGGTTTAACATTCTCTTCTATTACTTTAGCTATCATATTTTTTCTAAATACTTTATGATACTTAACTTTCATATCATATTTTTTCATTATTCTTCTTATTTTCTTTAAATTAACAATCCATCCTATTTCATTTAATATAGCTTTTTTTAACCTTCTAGCTCCATATAATTCTTTGCCTTCCTCAAATACCTTCTTAATTACCAAATAATCATTATAATCTTTATCAACTGTTTTTCTATATTTATAATAATTTTGTCTCGTTATATTTAATACTCTACACATAGTTGATATTTTATATTTGTTCTTATTTAATTCTACAAATTCTATTTTCTTTCTTGTTGTTGTTTGAGGAAGGCTTGGAATTTTTTTAATATATCCACCTCAATTCTTAATTCCTCAATTGTCATATTTGATGGATTTTTCTTAACACCTTGTTTTTCTCTTGTTATATATCCTTTATAGGTATATTTCCTTACCCAAGTAGCTATGCTTCCATCTGATACACCATATTTATTAGCTAAATATGAATATGTTTTTCCTTTCTTCTTTTCTTTAACTATTTTCAGAATCAATTCCTCATCAATTCTGTTTTGTTTTTGACCTTTTTTTGCCATAGAAAAAGTACCTCCTTAGTTGACTTAATTTTATCACATATTTCTTTTTTTTATGTGTCAACTAATTGGGGTACTTTATCTAATTGTTCTTTTTATTGTTGTCTAATCTTTGATTAACCATCCACTCAATCAATTCTGGATATTTGAATACTGTTTCTGTTATACCATGACCACCATCGACTAATGTAAATTTAGCATTACCTCCGGCTGCATTAATACGTTCAACTCTTTTTTCAACATCGCCATATGAAATAACAGTATCTGATTTTCCATGAAAAATCCAAATTGGCAAATGAGTAAGATTTTCAGGATCCATTCCATTAGTAATTCCTGAGCCAATAACTAAACATGAGAATAAAGTCTTATATTTGGCCGCCATCATATAAGCTCCCCTAGCTCCTGAAGAACCGCCTGATATCATGATTCGATTAGAATCTATGTTATGAGTAGATGATAAACTTCTTATTATTTCAAGAATTGTTTCTTGCTCACTATCAAGTCTAAAATCACTTTCATTATTGACATAAGGAGCAATCATGTAAAATGGGAAATCCATTCCCGTACTTACAAAGTTTGGATACGCATAATTATTTACAGCTGCCGTATTTTTCCTACCGCCATCACCATGTAAATAAATAAGAAGGGGCAAATTTTGGCGTACACTATTAGCAGGTGTATAAAACCAATAATAGTGCTTCTTACCTTTAGAATTTACAATTTCTTTAAGGACATAACTGCGCCCTATTTTCGTGGATTTATCAACTACTTCGCATTTAAGATTTGCATAATTTGAAGCATCATCATAAACTAAAACTGAAGCTTGACTATCTAAAGTATCAACGTGATAAGTTGTATCACTTACCATTTTGCTTTCATTACTTCCGTATTTATATATATATCCCTTAATATTTCCATCATCAGTAGCCTCAACAGTTATATCGCCACTTTTATCATATAAAGTATATGTACAACTTCCTGTTGGGCTTTCTAAATCGATATTATTTACTTCTAAATGATAGTTAAATGCATTATTGTTTTCATCATAAAATTTAAATGAATATAAATCATTTTCATGAACTAGATAATGAATAATTTTTTCATAAGTTGTTTCACCATTTGGTAAAATAGTATATCGATAATTTTTATCAGTAATATTAATAATTATTTCGTTTTCTTTAACATAATTAGAGTATTTAAGTGAAGCGTTAAACTCAAATGTATAAACTTCAACACGACGTATAAGTTTTTTTACAACTCCTCGACTATTTTTCACAATATATTTAAGTTCATACATTCCATCAAGATTACTATTAATATTCCCGATTATTTGAACCCTGTTTGAAATATCACCGTCAATTTTATCAAAAGCCGTATAACCTGCTTCATTATACTTATTTCCTTTAAGCAAATAGGCATAGCTTCCACCATTTAATTTAAAAGATATATCACTTGAAGCATTAGTATCTAAAACAACAACTTCACGTTTTACACTTTTAGATAACAGTCCTGATCTAATCTTGTATTTTACAGTATAAATTCCCGTTTTTGATAGATTTACATTACTATCAGTTTTAACTGAAGAAGTCAAATTCTCACCATTTTTATAGCAAACTACTCCAGGATCTTCCCAATCATCTCCAATATTTAAAACGACATTCTGACTGCGTAATGTTAAATCTATATTGCTTAAAGATAAATAATTAATAACTAATACTAGAACCAAAACTAAGACTATAGCTCCTGCTATTATATATGTTTTCTTATCTAAATTCATAAGTTTTTCTCTCATGACTATCACCCTACTATATGAATTATAGCATAAAAAAATAAATATAATAATATTTACTTTTTATAAATTTTTTTTAAAGCTGGAAATGCTTCTAAACTCTTTTCAGGATAACTAATTAAAGATAATATTTTTTTAGCAACCAATAAATCTTGCATATATCCATCATCTAAAGATTCATATCTTGCTATCATTAATTTTGAAAGCATTTTTTCTTTATCTAAATCAAACATTTTTTGAACTTCATAACATATAGGATTTTTAACATCTAAAGTAGCATTAAGAGAAGGTATTCTTCGGCTATTTTTAATACGTTCATCAATTCTATTTAAAACATCATCAATACCATTAAAAAATAAAGGAATTGTCGAAATAATACCTGCTCTTTCTTGCATGCGAGCATAATAGTTTAGAACATTAATAAGAGCTTTTTCAGAATCTATATTTGAATAATTATCTTTAAAAAATGAAAGCGTATTTTTAATTGCAAAAGCCTCAGCATCTTCTTCAAATCTAATAAAACCCTTATTTAATAAATAATATTGATCAAAAAACATTTTAATATAAATAACAAGTTCATCAGCAAGAATATCAGATTCATGGCATCCTTCATAATATACCCCTTCTTTAGCATATCTAGTTTGCAAAAAATGACGATATTCATGGCCTACTATAAATGCTACAAAAGTATAAAAATCAATATTATTAAAACTTTTATTGTTAATAAGTGAAGTTAATGTCATAATGTTTGGTATATTGATATTAATTAAGTGTTTTCCTTGATAGTAGTGATACCATCCCGCATTATTACGTGGTGAATTTTTAGTATAAATTACTTTCTCATAATTGGAATCAATAAGACAATAATAATCAAATAATTCATCAATAAACGCAGCAACATTTTTTTTATTTATATTTCTTAAAGTCATTAAACCACCCGAATTACAATTATTATACTTATTTTTAAAAAATCAAGCAATATTTTCTTTGATTTTTATACAATTATGTTATAATAAACGCCAAGGAGGAACTATGAAAAAAAACATACTACTTTTAGCATTCATATTTTTATCTTTACTTACTCTTACAGGTTGCAATACTAAAGATAAATTATTCAAGAAGGATGACTTCAAAATAACTTTAAACGATAGTTTTAAAGAAAATACTTATGAAGGTGTTAATTATTATTTTATATCTAAAAAATCTGGTTTAACTGTCTTAGAAGAAAGTTTTGATGATTTAGCAAAGATAAATTTAAGCGATGAATCAACTTTAGATGATTATGCTAATGCTGTTTTAGTTGCTAACAATAAAAACGTCAAAATAAATAAGGAAAATGATTTCTACTATTTTACTTATGATTCGACAACTGAAGATGATAGATATTATGATATGTCTGCACTTTATAAAGGTGAAAATGGTTTCTGGTTATTGAATTTCTTTGGTAAATATGATGATCGTAAGTCATTAGAAAAAGAATTTCTTAAATATGCAAAGTCGGTTAAAGTAAATTAAAAAAACGGTTAATGATGTGAACCCCAATTGGTAGACATTAAATAAAAAAAACAGTTGATTAAAAA
>CAMVNN010000008.1 GCA_947168865.1 uncultured Bacillota bacterium | reverse complement strand
ATTACTCATATGATTAAATACAACCTTTGCCGCTTGATTATAACAATAAGTGATTCTGGTAGTGGTTTAACTTATGATGAAATAAATGCAATTTTAGAAGATAGTAAAGAATTAGATGAGAAAGATTTAACACGAATAAATGATTTGGACATTGATTTAAAATTAGTCAAAAAAATAATTGATTTATTAGGTGGTTCTCTACTATTGAAAAGCGAACCTGGTATTGGGACAACATTTACAATCATATTGAATCAACAAATTGCTGGAACTAGTGATGAAATTGATTCATTAGTAGAAATGTTATCAAATAAGAAAAAAGTCTTATTAATTGATGATGATTATCTAGAATTAGATAGATATACTTATGAACTAAAAAGGAACAATTTAGAAGTAATATCAACCATGTATGGTCATGATTGTATTGAAAAATTAGCAAACAAGGAAAAGTTTGATCTTATTTTAGTTGATGATGAATTAGATGGATATAATGCTCTTAGTATTATAGAAGATGTTAAAAAATTAAAGATTAAAAATCTTAAAGTAGTAATTATGCTCGAAAAGAAAAAGGAATTTATGAAAGAAAAATTCTTGAGAGATTATCCTTTTGCTGATTATCTATTAAAAGATAATTATCAAGAAGAAATGAAAAGATTAAAGAACAAATATCTATAAAATAATGATTTATATCATTATTTTTTATAGTTATATAATAGAAGGGCGATATAAATGGAAGAAAAAAAAGGGTTAAAAAAAATAGAAATACCAAAATATACCTTGTCTGAAGAACTGTTAAATGCGATATCACATGGAGTAGGTGTTTTACTTTCGATAGCAGCTTTAGTTTTATGCATAGTTAAAAGTGCTCATCATCATGATGCCTATGCAGTTGTTTCAAGTTCGCTTTATGGTGCTATGTCCATATTATTATATTTAATGTCTACTCTCTATCATTCATTAAAGGTAAATAATGCCAAAAGAGTCTTTAGAATAATTGATCATTGCACGATATTTTTACTAATAGCAGGTACATTTACACCATTTTGCTTGGTGGCAATCAGGAAATATTCGGTTGCCCTAGGTTGGTCTATGTTCGGCATAATATGGGCTACTGCTATTGTTGGCATAACTTTGACAGCAGTTAACTTAAATAAGTTTAAAAAGCTAGGAATGATTCTTTATTTAGCAATGGGATGGGCCGTATTAGTTGCTTTTAAAGGAATATGGAAGACAGTGCCTAAAAGGGGAATATTACTGTTACTTTTAGGCGGTGTAGTTTATACAATTGGAGCTATTTTATATGGAATTGGCAAGAAACATAAATACATGCATTCAATATTTCATTTTATGGTTCTATTTGCATCCATTCTATTCTTTTTTGCAATCTATATGTATGTTATCTAATTAACTATGAATTTTTTCATAGTTTTTTATTATAAAATTATCTCTAGTTCTCGCATTATATTATATTTTTTGCTATAATTATTAAAGGATGATGTTTAATGAAAATATATTTTTTTGAAGAAAATATTGATAGAATGGGAGGAGTAGAAAGAATAGTTTCTTTGCTTGCCAATAGTTTATCTTCTGATTATGATGTTAAAGTTGTAAGTTTGAAAAAAACTCGAGACAAAGAATTTTTTACTTATTCTGACTGTGTTAAGAGAATTTATATTGACCAAAAAAACTTTTTAAATTCTTGGCACAATAATAAGAATTTATTTAAAAAGAAATTTTATAGTTTATATTATAGAATTAATAATTTTTTCTTAAATTTTAAAAAGAAAAAACTATTTAAAGAGATAAACCAAAATGATATCTTAATTTTTGGTCGTATTCAAGTTGCTTTAAAATGGCTTCCATTTTTAGATAAAAATAATAAAATAATCATACGTGATGCAAATCATTATTATTGTAATGATAAGAAAAACGAAAGCAAAATTATTGATTTACTCAATAACTATGTTAATTTACTTATTGTTTCTAGTGATGAGAGCAAAGCTGTATATGAGAAACTAATTAAAAGTGATTCAATCAAAATAAAAAAAATCTACAATCCTTTAGGTATTACATCAGAAAATTTATACAATTATGATGCTAAAAAAATAGTTGCAGTTGGAAGATATGATAGTCAAAAAGGATTTGATGTTTTACTAAAATCTTTCAAAATTGTAGAAAAAAAGCATAATGATTGGCATTTAACTATTGTTGGACCAAAATACGAAGACTTGGAATCATTATTAAACGAAATGGCAATTAAAAATGTTCAAGTTATATCTGAACAAAAAGATATTAAGAATGCTTTAAAAGATGCAAGTTTATATGTCATGACAAGTAGATATGAAGGATATGCTAATTCACTTGTTGAAGCTTTAGCATGTGGAATACCAAGTATTAGTTTTAATTGGTTACTTGGTGTCGATGAAATAATCGATGACAAGGAAAATGGCGAAATTGTTAAACTTCATGACCGATTTAAATATTTTGAAGGTGCAACATTTGATGATGATATAGAATCTTTAGCTAGTACTATATCTAAATTAATTGAAAATAAAAAACTACTTGATAAATATAGTAAAAATGCCCTAAAAATAGTAGATAGTCGTCTAAAAGATAAAATAGTTAGTTACTGGAAAAAAGAAATAGAGAGAATAGAAAATGATTAAAAAAATACTTAGTGCTATAAGACATCCATATAAGATTTTACTTCGCTTAGATGAAAAAAGAATCATTACGTTACCAGATTCTAAGTATCTTTTTTATCGTGGCCTAAATAAGGGATTTAATTTTAATTTAGATAATCCCAAGACTTTTAACGAAAAGCTTCAGTGGTTAAAATTGCATGATCGAAATCCTATATATGCAACTTTAGTTGATAAATATGAAGTAAAAAAATATATTATGGATAACTTAGGTGAAGAATATGTAATCCCTACTATACAAATATGTGATAATTTTGATGATATAAATTTTAAAGAATTGCCAGACAAATTCGTAATTAAATGTACTCATGATTCTAGTAGTGTCATGATTTGTAAAGATAAAAACAACTTTGACTTTAAAATGTGTCGTGAAAAGATGGAAAAATCGCTCAAACATAATTATTACTATGGTGGAAGAGAGTGGCCATATAAGAATGTTAAACCACGAATATTGATTGAAAAATATATGTGTGATGACAAAATAAAAGAACTTCGTGATTACAAGTTCTTCTGCTTTAATGGCAAAGTAGAATATTTTAAAATTGATTTTGATCGTTTTACTAATCATGGAGCCAATTATTATGACAAGAATAAAAAATTGGTTTCCCTAGGAGAAGTAGTATGTCCACCTAATTTTAATAAAAAGCTTATCATTCCTAAGACAATTGATAAGATGATTGAATTAGCATCTAAATTGTCCCAAAATATTCCATTTGTACGAGTTGATTTTTATGATGTTAATGGCCAAATCTACTTTGGAGAAATGACTTTCTATCCTGCTAGTGGGTTTGGTAAATTTATAGATCAAGAATGGGATTTAAGACTTGGAGATTTGATAGATCTTGGAAAGGTAAATGAACATGAGAAGTAAAAAAGCTCTTAAAAATATAGTTTCGAATTTAGCTTTACAAGTAACTGTAATTATTTGCAATTTCATTATACCAATCTTAATTATTAAGAAGTTTGGTTCAAATGTGAATGGTTTAGTATCTTCTATTTTACAATTCTTGGCATACATAACCTTATTAGACTCTGGAGTTGGAGCAGTTGTAAAATCTTATTTATATAAACCGATAGCTAGCAAAAACAAAGAAGAAATTCAAAATATTATTTATGCAAGTAATAAATTCTTTAAATTATTAGCAAGTATTTTTATTGTTTATATAATCGTTCTTTGCTTTGTTTACCCAACAATAATTAATAGTACTTTTGATAAATGGTATACAATTTCCCTCATTTTGATATTATCCTTAAGTACTTTCTTTGAATATTTCTTTGGTATGAGTTACAAACTATTCTTGCAAACAGACCAAAAAACATATATTATTTCAAATATTCAAATTGCAGTTACTATTTTAAATGCGATTTTAACAGTTATTTTAATTAACTTAAATTGTTCTATTCAAATAGTTAAATTAGTAGCATCTTTAATTTTTATTGTTAGACCAATCATTCAAAATATTTATGTTAAAAAGAAATATAATCTATCATTCAAGAAAGTTGATAAGAATTACAAAATTGATAAAAAATGGGATGGTCTAGCTCAACATATTGCTTATATTATTCACAATAATACAGATACAGTTGTGTTATCATTTTTCTCTTTAGTAGATGTTTCTATATATTCTGTTTATCTATTAATAATCAAAGGGGTAAAGAATATTACTAATTCATTTATAAATGGAATTGATTCATCTTTTGGTGATATGATGGCCAAAAATGAAAATGATCATTTAAATAAGAGCTTTAAAACTTATGAAGTATTTTATTTTACAATCATAACAATTTTCTTTATTTGCACCTTTATTCTAATAACACCATTTGTAACTGTTTATACAAGAAATGTCACAGATGCAAATTATATTCGACCACTTTTTGGATATTTAATAGTTATATCAGAGTTTATTTATGAAATAAGACTTCCTTACATTGGACTTGTAACAGCAGCAGGGCATTTTAAAGAAACAAGGAAAGGTGCATGGATAGAAGCTATTACAAACATTGTTATTTCAGTTGTATTAGTTTATAAATTTGGTCTTATTGGAGTAGCAATCGGTACAATTGTAGCGATGACTATTAGAACGATTGAAATGATTTATCATGCATCTAAATATTTGCTAAAAAGAAACTATAGTGTTTCAATTAAAATGATTCTTGTAATAATGTTAGAATTTTGTTTAAGTGTATTTATATGTAGCTTTTTACCAAATTTAACGGAGATAAATTATATAGCTTGGTTTATAAAAGCTATCATGGTTTTCATAATTACAATGATTGTTGTTTTATCAATTAATCTATTAATATATAAAGATGAAAAGAACAATTTAAAGTCAATGATAAAAAGAATTTTAAGGAGGAATTAAATATGAAAAAAAGAATATCATTAATATTTTCTTTGCTTGCTATTTTTTATTTAACTGGTTGTGCTGGAAATGTTAAGATAGTTCCTAGTGAAACTAAGAAAATTACCTATGAAGAATTCAATAATGGATTAGTTAGTTTTAAAATACCTAAAGGTTGGAAAGTAGAAGTAGCACCTGTAGATTATATTCATTATTCATTTAAGGTTTATAATCCAAATAATAGTGATTATATGTTTCTATTTGGCTTAAAACAAGAAGGCTTTTTAAAGTCTGAGAAAGCTAGAAGTACCTATGCCAAGTATTATCCGACAGCGATGTTTTCGAAATTAGCAGCAATTAATCCTCAAACGACAGAAGCATTTTACAAAGTATGGGCCAAAAATGCTAAATTAAGTAATACTTCAGAATTAAAAATGGAATATTTTCCATATTTAAATGAATTTAAAATGATAGAAAATCTAGGAAAAAGTAACCTTGGTGGGGATATCATACGAGCAAATTTTAACAATGCAGATGGTAAGTTAATGCAAGGATTATTTACAGCAACTGTCAAATCTGTTGGTACTTATTATATAAATACTAATATATTTAATTTGGCAAGTTCTAAAGTAGATGTGTCACCATTAAATGTTTATAATATAATTTTAATGACTGCACCTGATGAAGATTTTAATAATTGGCAACCAATTTTAGATTATTGTTTAAGTACAATTACTTTCAGTGATAAATTTATTCAAGGGTTCAACAAAGAAGAAAGTACTCTTGTAGCAACTATAAAAGCTAATCAACAGGTATATAATCAAATATCAGATATGATTATGGATACTTGGAATAAAAGAAGTAATTCTTACGATATAATTAGTCAAAAGCAGAGTGATGCAACACTTGGATATGAAAGAGTATATGATACCGAAACGAATGAAGTTTATAAAGCATATAATGGTTTTACTGATGTTTATCAAGGGAATAGATATCAACCAATAACCGATGATATGTATAAAGCTCCTATAAGTGGATATATTGAAAAATAAAATCACATTTTATGTGATTTTTTTTTAAATAATTATGTTATAATAAATGGTATTCAGGAGGATTTATGAAATATAACAAAGATTTATTCGATTTAAGTGCTTTTGCTTGCAGCTATATTAGCACCAATAATGATGAATTAACTGATGAAGTTAAAGCTGTTCAAGCAAGACTAATGCCTATGTTATTAAAGAAATTTAAAGATTATTTAGAATTTTCTTGTCATCAAGAAGGATTGGTAACAGTTAAATTTGTTAAGAACTTTTTTTCTGATTCAAAAAATGATGGCTATGATGAAATAGAATATCTAGTACATAAAGGTGCATTTAAAGAATTTGCAAGTGAATATTGCATTTACTTGGGGCAGTCCGAGTCTAGATTCAGCGATTATCATACACCATATTATGAATTAACATGGGATTACAAAACATATTTTGAAAAAGTAAAAGAAAGCGGTGGCAAACAACTAGCAATTTCTAGACCAGACATATAATTATTTATAACGATATTAATTTTTTAAATGAGGGATAATAATGGAAAATTTTGAATTACAATGTGAAAAAAAATATGATGATAGTCTATGGGACTATAGAGCAATTGATAGATACGTATGGTATCAAATAAGAAGTATGATTAATAATAAATTGCAATTAGGTAGAATCTTACAAATAGATAGAGATGGAGTACTTAGAGTAAATATGAACTCAAGGTTACTTAATGATGAACAAAAAAATCAGATTTTTAGATTGATTTCTAATCTAAGAGATGGAATATATCGAATTCATCAATTTGTAGACTTAACTGAAAAAATTGAAAGTAAAACTGAATATAATAAATGGTTTGATGAAAAAGCAATGGATTCATTCATGAAAACAGTTCCAACAAAATCAATTTTCTATAATCATCCATGGGAAGTATTTATGGCGATGAGAGATTTTCATAGCAGTGATGAAATCAATAGACCAGATTTCAGTGGTTATTCAATCTGGCGAACAATCTATGCTCTAGATATCATTGATCCATTCTTAGTAGGTATGCTTTTAGGAGGTAAAATTGATATTGTAGTCGATGGTTGTTCTACATATATAAAGTTTTACTATAATGGAAAATATTTATATGGTAAAGATTATCAAATAGAACTTTATGAAAGAAATGAAAAAGGCGAATTTATTAAACTGGATGATACTATTCACACATTGTTATTTAGACATTATCAAGAACCTATATTTACAACTCTAAACTCTATAATGCTTCCAATTGGAGGATATAGAGTTATGCCATCAGAAGGTATGTATGCAGATTCAATAATACCAGACTTAACTTCAGATACAAATGCTATACTAGAATCAGAAAATTATAAAACATTGACTAAAAAATATAATCTAGGTTGCTCAAGAGTATCACATAGAGGTTACTAAATTTCTATCATAGGAGGCTTCTATAATGACAGATATGAAAAAAAGGTTAGAAAGAGCATATAGATTTTCCCGATTATTAAAAATAGATTGTATTAAAGAAGAGATAGCTCAAAATATAGAAGGTTATTCTTTAAAAAATGTTGAGCGAGAAAATGGCAAATGGATATGTTCTTATACTGGAGAAAATGATGATTATCTAACACTTATGATTTCATTTAATGATCTTAGCATATTAAAAGTGACTAATAATAAAGCTGAAAGAATAAATGTTGGTAGAGATTTAGTTTTATTAGATAGAATGGTCGAAAAACGAGAAAAAGGTTTAATATATTCAGTCATCGAAAAGCATTTTGCTTCATCTGAAAGACTTAAAAGTCAAATAGTATTAATTGATTTGATTGAAAATAGATGCACACTTACAATGGAAAATATTAAGACTTTAATAGGCAAAATTGACTTTGATAACGCACGACTATTGCAGTTTTTATTAGCACTGCGAATGTTAGAAAGCAGAGTTGATTTAAAAAAAAGATGTGCCCTTTATTCTCAATTCGCTATCCACATGAATTACTATGCGAGCTTGACTAAAAAGGATGAGCCTCATCCAGTAATAGCTTATTTAAATGATGAAGATGTATCAAATGTTTATAATATATATGGATCAGATAGTTTATACCGAATATTTGATTTATATAGAGGCATTATTAACCCAAGAAATGAAAAAGATATTTGGGCAATACATTCAAACCTTTTACCATTAGAAGCATATGATTTGGAATCTTTAAAAGGTAAAAGAAGCATGGAAGACTCCTTAGTTGGTAAATCATTAGACCATGTTTCAGAAGATTATATTACATATTTAAAACAAATGTTATATGATAAATTTGGATATACTGGTGAATTAAGCATAGATAGAGACTCAATTTTGAATGCAATTTTATATAAAATGTCTGACTCTGAAATTGCCAAACGAAAAAATGATGAAAAAATGGAACCAGACTGTAGCTTACATATAGATGGAATTCAAGTTGATGAAGTAACATCAAGAGGACACAGAAAAATATTTAAAAGAATATTTGATCGAAACTCTGATTAAAATCTAATTTCGCTAAAAAAATTATAATATTAAGCAGATAAAAATCTGCTTTTTTTGACATAAAAAATCGAACTATAAAGTCCGATAATATTTGAAATTATTAATAAATAAACTATTTTTTTCTAATCAAGCATAAGTGTTTACCTCTTGAAGATATTCTAGCATTTTCATGTTAAACTGTCAAATATTTCCTATTAAAATGGAACTTAAATCGAACATAAAAAAACTCGAAATTCTCGAGTTAATTTCAAAATCAAAAGTTAGATCAATCCATTCATCATTAGATAAAATAATTAAAAATAGTAATTTTGTTATGAATGATATTCAAAATAGAAATAATTACTAACAATAAGCGAATTACTCAAATTAGAAGAAATTTTAAAATAAAAAAACGTCGACTAGTCCGACGTTATTTTCAAATGGAGCAGTAGTGCTTTTAGACACAACCTTTTCTTGTTTAATTTAATATATCACTTTTTTCCTGAAAAATAAAGGGATTTTTTGATTCGGATACAAAATGTGTACAAATTGGATACTCAGGTTAGGTTAGGAAAGAGTTAGGTTAGAGTTAGGAAAGAGTTAAATGTGTGTTAAAGAAGAAAGCAAAATCGATTTTTGGCAAAACTTTTCTAAAAATTTAATCGGTGGTATAATTAACACTAGAGGTGATATTTTTATGAAAAAAAGTTTAAAAATAGTCTTGATTACAGTTGGAATTTTAGTAGGTCTTGTTCTACTAGATACAATTCAAGCTTTAGTTTTTAATAATAACCCAATTATAGGCACAGAAATGTGGTGTAAGAAAAAATCTGGTATTATTGTTGACACATATCACTGTAACGGGAAAAATATTACAAAGTTTAAAGACTCTTCTTGTAATACAGAAAGTGTCTGTGGCATAGATTTAGTATCACTAGAAAATATTCATGAAATAATAGACAACAGATTAGCAGAATATGAGCAAGTTAATGGTAAAAAATATTCTAATGTTGCAGCAACTGGCGTAGATCAAAGCATAAATAAAGTCGTAATAACATTGGTAAATAATAGTAAAGAGGAACAAAAATGGTTTAGAGAAAATATTTATGATTCTGAATACATTGTATTTAAACAAGGAGGTCCTTATACAACATCAAATATTAAAATCGAAGTTGTAAAACCAACTGTTCAAAATATGAATAAATTCAGTATTTACTTAGAAAAAGATAAAAGGATTATTTATCTATCCAGTTCGTTAGAAGAAGTATATTACTATGATAATACTAAAATGACATTGAAATATTATATAACCGAAGCAAATCAATCAATGGATAATAGTATTAAATCACTAACTGATTTGATGGAAAATACTGAAACATTTAGAGATGGCGGAACAAAAATTTATAAATCAAAAGATTATAATCTTACAATAATAACTTGTAATACTGTTTCTGGAAATAAAGATATATTTATTGGTGATTATAGTATGCAATTTGATAATGATTCAATGTGTCATAGATAATTCAAATAATTGTATTATAAATTTGCATATTATTTGCATTTTTAATAAATTGTGTTTTTTAAACTCAAGCAATGCTTCGTGTAAAAAAATAAAGAATTAATGTATTATGATTTTAATAAGGAGATTAGTAATTATGAATCAAGTTAAAATCGGAAAATTTATTGCTGAAAAAAGAAAAGAAAAAAAATTAACACAACAACAATTTGCTGAAAAATTAGGGGTATCAGATCGAGCAATATCAAATTGGGAAAATGGCAAGAACATGCCAGACATTTCTTTGCTTCCAATAATTAACAAAGAATTGGATGTAACTGTAAATGATTTAATGAGTGGTGAAAAAGTCGATAAAAAAGAGTATCAAGAAAAATTTGAAGAAAACATAATATATACTATTGATAAGACAGTTAAAAAAGAAAATAGAATTTTAAAAATTATATTATGGTCGATTTTTGCATTTATATTTTTATTTGTAATGTATGTTTCAATTGAATCAATATATATGCATTCAAATATGGATTCAACTCCGCTTATTAAGAAGAGCTATTCTGTTGATATTCGTGCAGGTGACAACGAATTTTTTGAACAAACAATTTATAGTTATGGGTTTCATGTCAAATATTATTATAAACAGAAAGATCCCAACAAGCAGAGAATAATTGCGAATGATATTAACAAAGAGGATTTTGAATTAATCCAAAAAGACTTTTATTTAAATAATGGTATTTTATTTTGGTCTATGCCATAAATAATAGCAATAATAAAAATTGCTATTTTTTGTGATAAAATATAATTGTATCGAACCCTACGGATTGTTTGGATACTTTTAAAAACTAAAAAGATATAATTAATTACGAAAGGAGCAAATATTATGAATCAAGAAAAGATTGGAAAATTTATTGCTAAAATTCGTAAAGAAAAAAAGATGACACAGCAAGAACTTGCTGATAAGTTAAATGTAACTGATCGAGCTATTGGCAACTGGGAAAATGGTAGAAGAATGCCAGATGTAGTATTTTATAAACCTTTATGTGAAGTCCTTGATATATCTCTAAATGAATTATTAAGTGGTGAAAGAATAAAAGAAAGTGAATTGAAAGAAAAAACTGATGAAGTACTCGATAATACAATTAAATATTCAACAAAGAAAATCAAAAAAATCAAGAGAATTATAATTATAAGTTTAGTTGTTCTTTTCTTTATTGTTTTTGCTTGGACATTTTGGACAGATTATAATCGTGTAAAACATAATGAACATCCTCTGTTCATGATAAGAATTAGTGAAAAAGGAAATTATTATACATACTTAGGTTTTGGTTATAAGATGAAAAAAGAAGTAAGTATTTCACCATATGAGCCATTAAGTAATAGTATTAATGTTAAATTTGGATTTTGGCTATTTACCTGGGATGTTGAAGTGTTCAATCCAACACCAAGAAATTTGTGGGTAATTAATGGTAAAAATAGAACTCTTACACATATTGGATCATATTGCATAACAGATACAAAAGGTGAAGATAAAGCTAGTTCGTGTGGGTTATCAATACCTTTAGAAGATATTAATTATGATGAATATTTGCCTAGCAATCAAGATGATATTATCGCTTTAGATTCCTCAAGTGATTTAACAATAACTAGAATTACTTTCTATGATTCAAATTATGAAAAACTAGATGTTCAAATTACTTATGAAAAAAATAATTTTATAGTTCCAAATGTCAAGGGAGAATATGTTGTATTGATTGATACAATATGCGATCGAGGTACTGCATGGTATTCCTTTAAACTACAAATTAACTAATATTAAAAATCAATGGCGAGCTTGCGAGTTCATCTAGACCATTGATTTTTTACTTTGCAATTATAATTTTTAAGCAAATAAAGTTCACCTTTATTTGTTATTTTACTCTTAATTAGTATCAAGAATCAGCTGAATCTTAAAAATAATATATGGAAGTCCAAAAAATAAAATTTGAAAAATATGGATGTATGCATGTCCATACTTTTTTCTTTTGATTATAAGCATTTGGTAAAATGATATGGATGTGTTCACATCCAATTTCGCAAGTGCGAAATCAGATTTGTCGGCATATAAAACTCTGATTTTATAAGGTGCAGCATAATAAATGCCGACATCATCTTATGCTCATATATAAATAATAGTATATTTCAGTAAAAACACATCCATATTTCCATAAAAAAACTGGGTAAAAATTACTCAGTTTAATCAAACATTATAATTGCGTCAGTAAATTTTTGATTCTCAATTAGCATAGCTATATTGATATCTTGATTTGGAAATTTTGATAAAAATGTTTCTAAATTTTTTCTATCTTTTGAATAGTTTTTGACCATACTATTAAAAGAATACTTTCTAATTACATCAAAAGGTGGACTTGTTAACTGTTCTCTTGTAAGCATACCTAAATATTTAATATCTTTATTATTGTTTTTAAATTTTTCTAATAAGTAAGTTGGAAGATCATAGAAACTATTTTGTAAAAATTCATTATTAAAAGTGATATTTTCTATTTTAACAACATAGTTATCATCAATACTTACATCTATATACTTAATAAATTGGGTTACAATGTCTTTTTTAGCTTCTCTCGATAAAATACTCCAGATAGGGTTAATTCGTTCGATATCACCTATATTTTTATCGTTATAGAGTGTAGTAATGTCTTTATTGTAGTTTAAAACTACATCATTTTCTAATTTTATTTGTTTTTGTTCTAAAGATTTCCTTTCAGCTGATAGACTATTTAATCTTTCAGTTAAAGCATCTGACTTAATATCACTAGTTAAATAATAATCTAATAATTTGTTTTCATCGTTCTTGATTTTTGTTAGAGCGCCTTTGATTTTATCAATATCAAACTTATTATCAATAATTGGAAAATTTAAAGAATACTGACTTAATATTGCTAAAGCAGATAAGTCATTAAGTATATTTACAAAAGCATCTTCTATCTTTTGAGCATTGTAAGTGATTCCTTTTTTGGAACATCTTTTGTTTAGACATCTAACATAGTAATTATATTTTTTCTTTTTATTAGCATATTTAATAGTATAAAATGAGTTCATCAATTCATGACATTCAGGACATCTTACAACTCTATGAAATATATGAATATTTTCTCCATAATTACCATGACAGTTTCTATCTAGTTCTCTTTGACATTTATCCCATAAATCTTTAGAAATAATTGCTGGTGAATGATTAGATATAAATAATTGATTTTCTTTTTTTCTCTTATATAACCCCCATAGTAAATCGCCTTTATAAATTGGATTATTAATCATTCTAGTAACTTTACTTTCAGTCCATTTTTGATTATTTCTCAAGAATCTATTATTTTCTCTCATTATTTTAGCTGTTTGAGAGGCGTTGTTTCCTTTAGCATAGATTTCAAATACATCTTTAACAATTTCAGATTCCATAGGATTAATTTCAAGTTTTTTATCTTTGTTTTTAATATAACCAAATGGTGTTTTAGCAGGATATTTACCTTGCTTAATAGCTTCTTCCATTGCTTTTCTAGTTCTATTGCCGATTTCTCTTCTTTCTTTTTGCCCAAATAATAAACTCATTCCATACATCATTTCACCATCTGGAGTAGTAATATCATAGTTTTCTTGTAAAAAGATTAGTCCACAATTATTATCCTTACAAAATTTTAAAAACCATTGTCCATCATATCCTTCACGAGTTAATCTATCTACTTTCATAGCCACTACTAGATTAATTCTTCCGTTTTTAATATCATCTATTAGCTTTTCCATTTCTGGTCTTTTTAAGTCTTTGGCAGAATATCCTGCGTCATTATACTCGTGAACTACATTTAAATTTCTTTGTTTACAATAATTTCTTAATTCTCTTAATTGAGCTTCGATAGAGTATCCAAAATCTCTTTGTTCTTCTGTGGATACTCTTACATAAATTGCTGTGTTAATATAAATTCACATCCTTTCTTGAAATAATAGTTTTACTGCTAATATAATTATACAGCACTTTTGTTATAAAATAAAATGAGGTATAAATCATCATTTAAAAGTAGAAATTTTAATAAAAATATGGTATTATTAAAATAGATTTGTATTCTAATATTAGAATACTTTTTTACTTTATTAGGAGGAATAAATATGGAAGATAATCAAAAAGATAAGATTTATGAATTAGAAGTTTCAGGAAATGGAGTAAATGGAAAAATTAAACTTCAAAATACACATAGTAGAGTTTTAGCAACCATTGGTGATATTACTTTAGATGCATTAAGTTATTTTAGATGGAACAATGCTGTAAAATTTCTCGATCGATATGAAGAAAAAAAGAAAAAAAGAAATATTCTTGGTAAAGAAACACCAATACCTCCAAAATTTTTAATAGAAATATTGGAAAATGCTTTTATAGAAGATGATGATAAATTACAAGAGTTATGGAGCAACTTATTAATTAATTGGCAAGATCCAGAAAAGAAATTTGATAAAAAAATGATGTACATAGAAATACTAAAAAATTTAAGCCCAGTAGATATTAAGATTTTGGATACTATAAACAATGATCCTGATTCTGAACAAATTAGGAATAGCGATACAATATGTATCAACGGAGATGCAATAAAAACTATTTTAAACCTTAATGATAAAGAATATGAATTATCTATGTTAAATCTTTTTAGATTAAAATGTTGTGCAGGTTTTCAAGGCTCAGCCACAGCAGCATCTATTGGAGGAATTCCTTTAAGAGCAGATGGTGGAATAGAAAAATTTAGAGTTACACTTTTAGGATATGAACTCATAGATTGTTGTTTAAAATAAGCTTTTTCATGTCATCTAAATCGTATGCCTTATTATGTTCTAAAACATAGTAAGGCTTTTTATTTACTTCTTCATTGATAAAATGATAGATAGTAAGTGAATCATTAATCTTATAAACTATTGGAAATACTTGTTTAATATTAGTTTTCTCAATTATTTGAGCATAGCCATTAGTTATTTCTAATTTGATATTAGGAATACTATTTAATAATTCTATAGTCTTATTTGGTGGTCTATATTTTTCAATAATCTTAGTTTTAAGCATAAAAATAACTCCTTTCTAAGAAAAGAGTTGTATCACTTCAGCCTTCCGCCGATTTTCAAAAAAACAACCTCTATGAACACAAGTTTCATAAAGGTTGTTACTAAAATCTCATTGGAGCAAGTGAGCGGAATCGAACCGCCGTCTCAGCCTTGGCAAGGCCGCATACTAACCGCTGTACTACACCTGCATAGCAATTATTATAACATATTAATTATGATGTGACAATACACAAAAATGGAGGAGCCAGTCGGATTTGAACCAACGATCAGGGAGTTGCAGTCCCACGCCTTACCACTTGGCTATGGCTCCATCACGTATAAATTATAGCAAAACATATAAAAAAATGCAAGTATTAAATAGTAAAAATGTGTGTTATAATCATAAATGGTGATATAAATGACTGACAAGATATATTCTAAAAGTATTTCTAAGATAATCTTTGAGCATACTTTTACATTATTTAATATTTTAAACATATCTTTAGCATTATTAATTATAATATTTGATAGTCCTAAGAATTGCCTTTTTATGGGAGTAGTAATATGTAATACCTTGATTGGTATTTTACAAGAACTATATGCAAGAAATATTCTTAAAAAATTAAATGTCATATCAAAATCCAAGTTTATATTAAGCGATAATAAAATTAAGAACATTGATGAAATAGTAGAATCAGATCATATTAAACTTAATATAGGAGATCAAATAGTATTTGATGGGATACTATCTGAAGGAGAAATAAGTGTAGATGAATCATTTATAACGGGAGAACCTGATTATATTGTAAAAAAACAGGGCGATAAATTAATTCCAGGATCATTTGTTGTCTCAGGAAGTGGTATTTTATTAGTAACTGCTGTTGGTAAAGAAAACTATATTTATAAGATAATGAATGAAGGAAAGAGAATAAAAAAGATAGATTCTGAAATAGTTAAGTCTCTTAAAAAAGTAATTAAAATTATAACTATCATTATTATTCCATTATCTATTTTAATATTTTTAAAGCAATACTATATATTAGATTCTAAGATAAATATTGCGATTGTAAACACTGTTGCGTCAATTTTATCAATGATTCCAGAAGGACTTATACTTTTAACAAGTACTATTGCTGTTTTATCAGTTATTAAATTAAATAAATATAAAATTTTAATTCAAAATTTATATGCAACAGAACTACTTGCTAGGACTGAAGTCATTTGTTTTGATAAAACTGGTACTCTAACAACAGGCAATATTATTTTAGAAAATGTAATTGAATTAGATAATAAGTCAAATGAAATACTTGAATTGATTGCAAATAATTCAAAAGATGATAATAAAACAATGCTTGCTATAAAAGAAAAATATAAAAGTGAAAATAACAGTAAAGATGTTAAAATTATTCCTTTTGATTCTAAGAAAAAATATATGCAAATAATCGTAAATAAAAAAACCTATCAACTTGGAGCACCAATTAAAGAAACGAAAGAGATTAAAAAGTATCAAAAAGACTATCGTGTTTTAACTTTATCTGAGAGTAGTGTGATTTTAGCAATTCTTTTATTTAAAGATGAATTAAGAAATAATATTGATAAAGTAATAGATGAATACAATAAATCTAATATCGCGGTTAAAGTAATATCTGGTGATGATGCAACCACTGTTTCAGGCATTGCTTCAAAAGCAGGCATTAAAGATATTAGAACTATCAATCTAAATACTTTAAAAACTATTGATTATGATAAACTCGTTAAAGAATACAACATATTTGGTAGAGTAACACCTGAACAAAAACAAAAATTAATTGCCGCATTAAAACTATATAATACTGTTACATATGTTGGAGATGGGGTTAATGATGTTTTGGCACTTAAGGAAGCAAATACTTCAATTACATTTGAAAATGCTTCAGAAGCGGCTAAAAGTGTTTCTGAAATAGTACTTTTAAATAATGACTTTGAAGTTTTACCTAAAGTCATCAAAGAGGGAAGAAGGATAACATCTAATATTGAAAGAAGTGCAAGTTTGTTTTTATCTAAAACAATATATGCAATATTCCTAACGATTATTTTTCTAATAGTAAGTGTTAAATATCCATTCATTCCCATTCAAATAACTTTAATTGGCTCAATGACTATTGGAATACCAGGATTTATTTTATCTCTTGAAGCATCTGATGATGACATAAATAAAGACTTTTTGCCAAGAGTATTAAAAAAATCACTTCCAACAGCACTAACTGTTGCTGTTGCAACAATACTAATATTATTATTTAAAAATGTGACTAGATTAACGCCAAATGAGTTTTCAACAATATCAGTTTTTATTATATCATTTATAGGATTTGTCAATCTTTATCGTGTTTGTAAACCATTTACTAAACTAAGAAAATATTTATTTATTATTCTGGGAGTAGTTTATCTTATACAAGTTGTTTTATTAAAAGATTTTTATAGTTTAGAAACACTTAATTTTAAAATTATAATAGCTACTATAATTGAATCATTTATAATGTTATTTATATATAGTTTTTTTGATAAAATAGTAAGAAGATATTTATAGGAACAATATGTTCCTTTTTATTTGCTTTAAACAAATGTTCGTGTTACAATATTATTGGTGAATTATATGGAAAGAATCATTATGCATATTGATGTTAACAATGCATTTTTATCTTGGAGTGCAATTGATTTACTCAATAAAGGAGCTAAATACGACATTAGAAATTCATATGCGGTTATTGGTGGTGATGAAAAGATGAGAAGAGGAATAGTACTTGCAAAATCAATGCCTGCTAAAAAACAAGGTGTCGTAACTGCTGAAACATTATATTCAGCTAAGAAGAAATGTCCTGCTTTAAGAATATATCCACCAAATTTTGAATTTTACCATATAATGTCCAAAAAAATGTTTGATATTCTTTATAGTTATACTCCAGATATTGAAATAGCAAGTATTGATGAATGTTATTTGGATTATGGAAAAATAAAGAAAATAAATGGTGATGAAGTTGAATTCGCTTATAAAATTCAAAAAGAAATTTATGATAAATTAGGCTTTACAGTTAATGTTGGAGTTGCCAATAATAAATTATGTGCCAAAATGGCATCTGATTTTTCGAAACCATATAAAGTTCATACTTTATTTGATTATGAAGTGAAAGATAAAATGTATCCTCTTCCTATAGGAGATTTATTTGGAGTAGGTAAAAAAACAGCCAAAGTTCTAAAAGAAATGGGTATTTTAACAATAGGAGATTTAGCTAATGCTTCAGAAGAAGATTTAAGAAAAACATTTAAAAATCAAACTACTTATTTAATAAATTCAGCACGAGGAATTGATAATAGTGAAGTCATAAGCTATAGAACTGATCCTAAGTGCATAAGTACAACTGAAACTTTACCTACTGATGCATTTAATATAAACGAAGTAAAAGAACTATTAAAGCATCAATCTGAGAAAATAGGTTTAGAATTGAGAAAAGAAAAAAAATATGCTTATGTTATAGCTGCTATTCTTAAAAATAAAGATTTTCAAAGTATGACGAAACAAATTAAAATCTTAAATCCAACTAATATATCAAAAGATATATATAATATTGCATTAAAACAAATGGAGCAAATATGGGATAAAAATGGAGTTAGATTAGTAGGAATAAGAGTATCAGGATTAGTATCAAATTATTATTTTCAAGCATCTGTGTTTGATTCTAATGTTGAAAAAGAAGAAAAAAAAGAAAAACTGGAACATACTGTAGATGAGATAAAAGAAAAATATGGCATCGATAAAATAAGTTAAGATTTGCATGTTGTCTTATTTAAAAATTATTTGTTATAATAGAGTAAGAAATTGGAGAATAAATATGAATGAAATTTTGATAAAAGAAATTAGTCGTGAATTAAATATAAAAGTTAGCCAAATAGAGGCAACTTTAAAATTGCTTGGTGATGGGGCAACTATACCATTTATAGCACGTTATCGTAAAGAAATGACTGGTGCTTTAGATGAAGAACAAATTAGAAAAATAAGCGATGTTTATGAATATCAAGTAAATTTACTTAAGAGAAAAGAAGATGTAATTCGTTTAATTGATGAAAAAGGATTATTGACTGATGAATTAAAAAGTCAAATAATGAATGCTGAAAAATTGGTTGAAGTTGAGGATTTATATCGTCCATATAAGGAAAAGAAAAAAACAAAAGCAACTGATGCTATTAATAATGGATTAGAACCTCTAGCTAAAATGATGATGTCATTTCCAACAAAAGGTAATTTAGAATTATTGGCTTCAAAATTTATAACTGATAAAGTTAAAACTATTGAAGAAGCATATATAGGAGCAAAATATATAATTGCTGAATATATAAGTGATAATGCTTATTTTAGAAAATATATAAGATTTTTTATTTATAAAAATGGTGAAATCGTAACCAAGAAAAAGAAAAATGATTTGGATCAAGAAAAAGTATATGAAATGTATTATGACTATCATGAACCAATTAAATATATTAAGTCACATCGAATATTAGCATTCAATCGAGCTGAAAAAGAAGATGTTATTACTGTAAATATCAATGTTGATGATGAAAAAATAATTGATTTTTTAAAGGGAAAGATTATTAAAAATCCCGAATCATTTGTTACAGAATATGTAATTGAAGCTATTAATGACTCATATAAGAGATTGATATTTCCTTCAATAGAACGTGAAATTAGAAGTGATTTAACCGATAAAGCAAGTGAAGTTGCTATCGATAATTTCAGCAATAATTTAGAAAAACTTTTAATGACACCACCTATGAAAGATAAGATGGTATTAGGTTTAGACCCAGCTTATCGAACTGGTTGCAAATTAGCTATTGTTGATAAAACTGGTAAAAAATTAGAGATAAAAGTTATTTATCCTCATGAGCCACATAATAAGAAAGAAGAAGCTAAAAAAATTGTCCTTGATTTAATTGAAAAATATAATGTTGATATTATTGCTATTGGTAATGGAACTGCATCAAGAGAATCTGAAAGCTTTATTGCAGACTGTATTAAAGATGCTAAAAGAAAAGTTGAATATATAATTGTAAGCGAAGCCGGAGCATCTGTTTATTCAGCATCAAAACTCGCGATTGAGGAATTCCCTGATCTTCATGTTGAAGAAAGAAGTGCTATAAGTATTGCTAGAAGACTTCAGGATCCTCTCGCTGAACTTGTTAAAATTGACCCTGAAAGTATTGGAGTCGGTTTATATCAACATGATATTCAAGGTAAAAGATTAGATGAATCACTTGATTTTGTTGTTTTAAAAGCAGTTAATAATGTTGGTGTTAATGTTAATACTGCAAGTCCATTTTTATTAAAATATGTTTCTGGTTTGAATAAAAAGAACATTGATAAGATTATTGATTATCGTGAAGAAAAAGGCAAAATCATGGCAAGAGAAGAATTAAAAAAGAAGAAAATATTAACTGATAAAACATATGAGCAAGCAATTGGATTTTTAAGAATTACTGAAGGAACTAATCCTTTAGATGTGACAGGTATTCACCCAGAAAGCTACGATATCGCTTTAAAATTACTTGATAAGATTGGTTGTACAACTAATGATCTCGGCACAGATAAGATAAAAGAAAAACTAGATTTAAATTTAGATGAACTTAAAGATGAATTAAATACGGATATTTATACTTTAGAAGATATAGTAAAAGCCTTAAAAATGCCTCTAAGAGATCCAAGAGATGATATGCCAAAGCCTATACTTCGAAGTGACATTTTACACTTAGAAGACTTAAAAGTAGGTATGAAACTTCAAGGAACAGTTAGAAATGTTGTTGATTTCGGAGCTTTTGTTGATATTGGCCTTAAAAATGATGGTTTAATTCATATTTCAAATATGACTGATAAATACATTAAACATCCAAGTGAAATATTAAATGTAGGGGATATTATAGATGTTTATGTGAAAGAAATATTTCTAGATAAAAAGAAAGTTGCTCTATCATTAAAGGAGATTTAAATGAATAAAAAAACATTAAAAATTGGAATATCTATTATCTCCATACTACTGTTAGGTTTAATTTTGTATCTTGTGATATCTTCAAAAAGTTCTTTATTAGATAAAAAAGGATATGATCTTATATCAAAATATATAAGTAATAGAAATACAATAGTTGCTAAAACATTTACATTTTTGGGTAGTACTTTATTTATCACGATTTTGTGCATACTTAGTTTATTTTTCAAAAAGTATCGTTTTATAATTACTCCTAATACCTTAATAGCAGTTGGGGTTAGTCAAGCATTAAAGCGCATCATTTGCAGAATAAGGCCTGTTGGCATCGCTCTAATCGAAGAAACTGGATATAGTTTTCCTAGTGGGCATTCAATGGTAAGTTTTGCATTTTATGGCTTAATTATTTACTTAATTTATAAATCTAAATTAAATATTAAATTAAAAGTATCTTTCATAACACTTTTTTCAATTATAATTATCAATATTGGACTAAGTCGCATATATTTAGGCGTTCACTATGTAACAGATGTTATAGGAGGATATTTATTAGGATTTATATGTTTAATATTATTTGTCGAATTAATCTATAAAAAATATATACTTAAAAAAACTGATAAATGTTAACAATCTACTAAATTTATGTTAAAATTAGCATAGAAAGTAACAGTATAGAATTTGACAAAATTCACATTTTATGGTAGTATAAGCCCTGTAAATGGGAGTAGTCCTTAAATGAAATACATCAACAATCGCATTACATGCTGGTGTATTTGAGTAGAGATATTTGGACGAGACATTACTATAAATGTCTCGTCTTTTTTATACTTTTTGTCATTGAGACATTTATAAAAATAGAAAGGATGAAAAAATGGAAAAAATAACAATAATTGAAGAAGGTAGAGAAATAGAATATGATCTTTTGTTTACCGTTAAAGATGAACAAAAGAATAGGAAATTTGTAGTTTATACAGATTTAAAAGATCCAAATTTGGATATCTATGCTGCATTATATGATGAAGACAAAAAACAAATAGATTATATTAAAGACAAAAAAGATCAAGAAATGATTGCAAAAATACTTGAAACTATTAAAGAAAGAAATAAAAAATAATTTTAGGGAGGTTTTATTTTGACAACAGAATTTACAGGAAATATCAATCATCAATCAATTCCATCAAGAAAATTAGATTTTGGTCGAAGAGTTCGTACTATTACCATTTCTGATTTACATGATTATACGAATGATCCAGAAAGAGCAAATCGTCTTGCTGAAGCATTAAAAAGGGAAAATCCAGATTTTATTTTTGTTGCTGGAGACATTTTTCATGGAAGTTTTGTTAAAGGATTATTCAGTAAAAAAACTGAATGGGATGGTTCACAAACATTAGAAAGTTTTAGAAAATTCATTGCTAATATTTCTGAAGCTGCTCCTGTCTTTGTAACATGGGGAAATCACGATTTAAGAAAAATGACACCAGAAAATGAAAATGAGCGTATTTCTAATCTACGCCGTCTTGAAGACGTTAGACCTGGACAAGTATATCCACTTTATAATGATAGAGTATTTGTTAATGGTATGGAAATTATTGGTTATGTTCCAAGCTTTGAATTAATGGAAGGCCCAAAAGGTGAGGGGCTTAGAATTCAATTACATGGAATCGCTCATCATAAATTTATTGAAGAATATGAAGCAAAAGGTGTTAAATTTCAAAATCCAGATGCTCTTACAACATATTTAGGCCATGATCCACATCTAATAGCTGCTGATGAAACAGGTATTGGATTAAAAGGATTATCAGTATGTGATTTCTTTATCACTGGACATTTACATGATGGCTATAAACCAGTATTAGCAAGTCTTGGATTAGGAAATATTGAAGGCTTACAGTATGACCGTGGATTTACTGAACAAGGAGTAATACTTGATAAGGATGGTAATAAGATTCATAGATCATTTATCTGGGGTAAAACTAATCTATGTCGTGGTATTGTATATATAGATGACAATGCTCAGCAAAAGCTTCTTCAAATGCCTGATGGCAAATTTTATAAAAATATGGCAACAGGACTTAATCGTCAAATTTGGAATCCAATTTTGGAAGAAGAAGCTAGAAATCAAATTTTAAATGACAAATTACATTTTATGCTTATTTCTGAAGGTGTTGCACCAGCATTCGCCCCAAAAGAAAAGTATGCAACTATAAATGTAGTTGACTTCGAAGGCAAAAAGACAAGATAAAATTGAAGGATATATTATTAAATATATATCCTTTTTTGTTTGTATTAAATAAACTTTTGTATTATAATGTTAATTGGTGATAATATGATACCAAATCATTTGGCCATCATTGTTGATGGTAATGGAAGATGGGCTAAGAAACGAGGTTTGCCTCGAAGCTTAGGTCATAAAGCAGGTAGTGAAAGATTAGAAGAAATAACACTTTATGCTGCTGAAAAAGGAATTAAATATTTAAGTTTATATGTACTTTCATGTGATAATTTAAAAAGAAGTGAAGATGAAGTAGTATTCTTATTTAAACTATTCATGACAATGTTTAAGTCAAAAAAGGAATTATATAAGAAGAAAAATATCAAAGTAGTATTTTCTGGCATTGAAGATAATTTACCAGATTATGTTATTGAAGCAATGCATGAAATTACAGATACGACCAAAGATAATACTGGTTGTGTTGTAAATTTTTGCCTAAATTATAGTTCTAGAAGAGAAATCATTGATGCATTTAAAAAAATTGAAGCTGAAAATGTTTCCTTAGATAATATTGATTTAAGAAAATATATGTATCAAGATTTACCTGATATCGATTTCTTAATTAGAACTAGTGGTGAACAAAGACTTAGTGATTTTATGCTATTTCAAGCCTCATATGCAGAGTTTTATTTTCCTAAGACTCTTTTTCCTGATTTCGATAAAAAAGAGTTTGATATGGCTCTAGAAGAATTTAATCGAAGAGATCGTAGATTTGGAGGTATAAAATATGAAGACAAGAATCATTAGTGCATTAATTGCCTGTTTAATTGCAATTCCGATATTCTATTTTGGAGGTTTCCCTTATCGCGTTGGTGTTGGCATACTTGCAGTTATAGCATACACAGAATTTTTAATGGCGAAAGAGCATGAGAGAAAGTTACCAGATTTAGTTAAAGTTATAAGCTACATTGGTTTATTTACATTATTTGCAATTAATGTTTTAAATAAAAATTTATTTAGCATAAATTATAAAGAAATTATATTCATAATATTGTTATTTTTAGTTCCAATAATTCTTTATCACGATGATAAGAAATATAATACTAATGATGCATTATATTTAATTGGAGGAACAATTTTTATAAGTATGGCATTTTCAATACTTTATACGCTTAGAGAAGAAGGAATGAAAACCCTTATTTATCTAATAACAATTACAATATCAACTGATACATTTGCTTATTTTACAGGAGTTTTATTTGGAAAACACAAAATGATACCATCAATTTCACCAAACAAATCATGGGAAGGTGCAATTGGAGGAACAGTTTTTGGAGTAACAATAGCAACAATTTATTATCTAACTTATTTAAATCCTGATAAAAATGTTGCTATTGTGATACTAATGACTTTATTTTTAACTGTTATAAGCCAATTTGGTGATTTAGTGTTTTCAGCAATGAAAAGACATGCAGGAATAAAAGATTTTTCAAATCTTATGCCTGGTCATGGGGGAGTTTTGGATCGTTTAGATAGTTTAATTTTAGTCATGTTAGCATACATGCTATTGATATAGGAGGATAAATGACATTAATATATTTTATTTTAGTATTAGGTATTACAATCTTAATACACGAATTTGGCCACTTCATTTTTGCTAAAAAAGCAGGAGTTTATTGCTATGAATTCTCAATAGGTATGGGGCCAAGATTATTTAAGTTTAAAAGAAAAAATGATGAAACAGAATACTCGATTAGACTTTTTCCAATAGGTGGTTATGTTGCTATGGCTGGCGAAGCTACCGAAATGGATCCAAATGTTCCAAAAAGTAAACACTTACAGCATAAAACTTGGTGGCAAAGATTTTCAATCATGTTTGCAGGAGTACTTTTCAATTATTTACTCGCGATTGTTTGTTTTACCATCGTTGCTTTGAGAGTTGGGGCTCCTACTAATGTTCCATATGTTCAAAGTGTTTCAGAAGGATATTCTGCTTATGAACAAGGTGTTCCAGCTAATAGTGAAATTATTAAAATAAATGATAAGAAAATAGCTAATATGGATCACTTAACTTTAGTAATTACTTCTTTGCAAGGAAAAGATATAAAATTAACTGTTAAGACAAGTGAAGGTAAGATTGAATCATATGAGTTAACACCAAAAAAAGAAAATGTCGACGGTGAAGATGTATACCGTTATGGATTCAATATTGCAACTGAATATAAACATGGTATATTTGAATCTATAAAATACGGATTTACAAAATTATTCTCACTTTTCTATCAGATGATTTTGATAATCGGATATTTAATAACTGGTAAACTAAGCTTAAGTGCTTTATCTGGACCAGTTGGAATATATAATATCGTTGGCGAATCTGCTAAAGCTGGTTTAATAAATCTTGTATATTTAGTTGGATATCTCTGTGTCAATGTAGGTGTAATCAATATCATCCCACTTCCAGCATTTGATGGAGGACACATATTGTTCTTAATAATTGAAAAGATAAAAGGAAAACCAGTTTCTCAAAAAGTCGAGAATACAATTCATTCAATTGGAATGGTATTACTAATTATTTTAATGATTGCTATTTCAATTAATGATATCATTAGATTACTTAAATAGGGGGATTTATGTTAAAAGTTGAGAATGTTACAAAGTATTATGGTGATTTTAAAGCAGTAGATAATTTATCATTTGAAGTTAAGCCCGGGGAAATATTCGGGCTTTTAGGTGTCAATGGTGCTGGTAAAACAACAACATTTAGAATGATTACAAATCTTTTAGATATCACATCTGGAAATATAACACTAGACGGTAAGAAAATCGATTATGATATGACAGATAAAATTGGGTTTTTGGCTGAAGAAAGAAGTTTACTTACAAAACTAACAGTCAAAGAACAATGCTATTTCTTCGGTGCTTTAAAAGGTATGAGTGATGAAGAAATAGAAAAAAGTATGAATGATTTATTAAAAGAGTTTGAGGTTTTAGAATATAAAGAACGCAAAATAAAAGAACTTTCTAAAGGAAATCAGCAAAAAATTCAATTTATTACTTCAATTCTACATCATCCAAAGCTACTAATATTAGATGAACCATTTAGCGGTTTAGATCCAATAAATGTAGAATTATTTAAAAAAGTAATACTTAGATTAGCAAGTGAAGGAAGCATGATTATATTTTCATCACATCGTATGGAACATGTTGAACTTTTCTGTGAAAAGCTAGTAATCCTCGTTAAAGGTAAAGCTGTCTTAGAAGGATATTTAAAAGACATAAAAGAAAAATATCAAAAGAAAGATATTTTCATTCGTGGTGATGTCAATAAAAAAGATTTAGAGAATATTAGTGGTGTAGTTAAAGTTGAGAAAATAAAAGATGAATTTGTAGTTCAAATTAAAGATAAAAATCAAATAGATAATGTTTTTAAAGCAATTAAGAACAATAAAATAACTAAATTCACGGTTGAGGAACCAACATTGAATGAAATATTTGTTGAGAAAGTTGGTGAAAGCTATGAGAAATAAACTATGGTATTTAGTAGGCGTTAGTCTAAAAAGAAAAATTAAATCTAAGTGGTTTGTCATAGCCAATGTTTTAGTTGCTATTTTGATTATAGGACTTTTAAATATTGATAGTATAATCAATTTCTTTGGAGGAGATTTTGCAGGAGCGAGAACAATATATGTTGTTGATAATGCTGATGCTTATGAAAACTTTAAGGCTTTTTTAACACAATCGGCGATTTCACTTGATTCTGATGAGGAAACATATGATATTATTCTTTCAGATAAATCCGTTGAAGATTTAAAAAAAGAATATGATAATGAAACAGATAAGAAAGAATTTTGGATAATCGAATTTAATAAGAGTGAGAAGTCTGTAATTGATGTTAAAGTGATAAGTAAAACTTATATTGATACCATAAACTATCAATTAATAAGTGCAGCTATCAATAATACTAAGACTATGCTTGCCATAAAAGAATATAATTTAACTGAAGAACAAATTAGTAAACTTTATGGTCAAATTGAAATTGAAAGAGAAATAATTGATGAAAATCAAAAATCAGAAGATGAAATGATGGCAACCGTATACACGACTGTATTCCCAATTGTA
>CAMVNN010000007.1 GCA_947168865.1 uncultured Bacillota bacterium | reverse complement strand
ATAAGCTAATTCTCTTTGACCCATTTCAGTTACATTAACAACTTTTGAATTCTTAGTAGCTAATACATCATTAAATTTCTTAACTACTGCTGCAAGTTCGTCCTCACTTAAATTTGGGCGTACAATGTACATTACCTCATATTTTTTCATTTTTACACCTCCTTATGGTCTAATGGCTTTCTTTTTGAAAGCAAGGAGTATTTGAAATACTCGCAATGATTATAGCAAAAAAAAGATGCTTTGTAAACATCTTTTTTTATTGAAATTTAGTAATATCTGTTATTTTAAGAGCTAGATATGGTTTATCTTTATTTTCTTCTTTCAAAAACAATGTAAATGTGTCATTTAAATACAATTTCTTAGGTTCATCTTCTGATATCATAGCAGTTTCTTTAACACCAATTGCTGCTTCACTTTTAACTTTTCCGCCTTTTTCATTTAAAATCATTTGAACTGTTTGTAAAGCATCAGATATCATTAATTCTTCTCCATCTGCTGTCAAAAATGGTTTATCCTTTAATTCATTATAATCACGAAGATAATTAATTGATATCATTGGAGCTTTAAATTCATCTTTTGATCCCATAAAAGTATTTCCATCATAAACTTTCATTTTATCTTTCATATTTGAATACATTTCTTCAAAAGTTTCGCCATTTGGATTTTTATACATTATTATCTCATCGCCAGATTTTGTTTTAAGAGAAATAGCAAAATTTTGATTGTTTTCGTAGAAAAGAATTTCCACTTGATTTTTTAATTTTTCGTTTGAATCAGGAGAGATTCCAAAAAATCTGATATTTTTATATCTTCCAAAGTCTGTATTAGATAAAATGTCAAACTTTTTTTCGAATTCAAATTCACGATAAAGCATTGTATAGAATATGTATTTATTATTCGACCAATCTAATTTGTCTAAAATCTCACTTTTTTGATTAAATTTATCTTTTATTCCCTTTTCCATTTCAGCTTTCAATTCTAAACTTGCTTTACCATATTTCTTATAATAATATTCACTTGATAAGTCTTTTTCGGTAAAGGTTTCTTGGTTCAAATTTCTAGCCATCTCATGATCTATTTGAATATCTTGTTTAACAAGTTCATTTTTTAAATCATTCCATACTAATTGGAATGTCCCTACCCAAATTCCATCTTCATCTACTTTGTCAGACATTGTTGGCACAATAAAATCGGCTTCAGTTAGTTCTTTTGGTTCTTCGCTACTCTCACAGCCAGCTAAGAATAGCAAGAATAACATAATTAATAATATTCTCTTTTTCATATATTCACCTTCTATTTAATTATACAAAAAAAAAGTTGTTAAAACAACTTTTATACGTTAAATCTGAAATAAACTATATCTCCATCTTGCATTACATATTCTTTACCTTCAATGCGTAATTTTCCAGCTTCTTGAACTTTTTTCTCAGAACCTAATTCCTTTAAATCATTGAAACTCATAACCTCAGCACGAATAAATCCTCTTTCGATATCGCTATGAATTATTCCGGCGCATTTTGGAGCTTTAGTGCCTCTAATAAAAGTCCAAGCTCTTACTTCATCACTTCCAGCAGTAAAGAATGTCTCTAACCCCAATTTGCGGTACGTTTTCTTGATTAAAGAATCAAGGCCGCTCTTTTTAATTCCTAATTCATTTAAGAATTCTAATCTCTCTTCATCACCTAAATCGGCTAATTCTGATTCGATTTTAGCACACATAACAACTACATCATCATGAACATATTCTTGAAGTTTTTCAACATAGAAATTAGTTCCTTTGATTAAATCTTCTTCAGTTACGTTTGCAACATATATTATTGGTTTTATTGTTAGTAGATTATAAGATTTTGCTTTTTTTAGTTCATCTTCATCTAAAACTAAATCACGAAGTGCCATTTCATTTTCTAAGGCATCTTTTAATTTCTCTAAAAGTAAACTCTCAGCTTTAACTTCTTTATCAGCAGATAATGCAGCTTTTTTTCCTATTCTATTAATACGATTATTAATAACTTCTAAATCTGCTAACATCAATTCAATGTTAATGATATCGACATCTCTAACAGGATCTACCTTACCACTTACATGTGTAATATTGCTATTTTCAAAACATCTAACAACTTCACATATAGCATCTACTTCACGAATATGTGATAGAAACTTATTACCTAAGCCTTCTCCTTTTGATGCACCAGCTACTAATCCAGCAATGTCAATAAATTCGAAAGCTGTTGGTACAAAACTTCTTGGCTCGTACATTTCTTTCAAAAATGTCATTCTTTCATCTGGTAATTCAACGACCCCTACATTTGGTTCGATTGTTGCAAATGGATAATTTGCTGCTAAAACATTTTTCTTAGTAATTGCATTAAATAAAGTTGATTTTCCAACATTTGGAAGTCCAACGATTCCTGCTTTTAAACCCATTATAAAGCCTCCTTATAAACTTGGTAGAACACCAATTCCTGTAGGTATACCAACTACATACCAAGTTATTATAATAACAAGCCATACAATTGTAAAGAGAATTATAAGTGGAGATAATAATTTATAAACTTTTATAAATCCAAAATCTCCAGAATCTGTATACTTATATATTAATCCAAAGAAAATTGCTGTATATGGGAAGAAAATAGATAACCCTTTCCCAAGACCATCTGCTGCTGTAAATATAAATTGTGAAAAACTAGCACTTATATTAGCTCGCATTAAAAGTGGTACCGCTATTGGGGCAATTATATTCCATTTTGATACAGTATCAGGTATTAGTACGCTTACAATTATTATTGTTATAAAATAAATGAAAATTAAGCCTAATCCTGTTATTTCTAAGGCACTAATCCAATTGACAAGTAATGAAGTGAAAAATACATTTAAATTACTCCATTCAACAATTGATATTAATTGAGACACAAAAAACGAAAAGACAAAAACAAGGGAAGTTCCAGATAATGCGTGCGAAAAATTCCTTGTAAAATCATCAAAAGTTTTAATCTTTTTGGCACTTATTCCAAATATTGTACCACACACAATTAATATCAAACTAAAGATAAAAACGTATGATTCTTTAAATGGGGCGCTTTCTCCTAAAAGACGCTCAAGGTAATTATTTCCATTACCTAGTAAGCTGCCACTTAATGGTAATCCTGGAATAAGTAAATAAACTAGGATTATCATCATCAAGAAAAATGCAAGTGTGGAGTTTTTTAAGCCTTTATGTTCTACCTCTAATTCTTCTATTTCGTCTTCAGCTTTTAGTTTTGGCATTTTAGGAACCAAATATTTATCAATTATTACATTTCCCATAATCACGAATATGACCAAACTAGAAACTAATATATATATCAATGATGATGCCTTATAAGTGTAATTAGCATCAACTGATATTATGGCTGAACTTTCGGTTAAAGTTCCAAGATTCTGTTGCAAGTAAGTAGGTAAAATTCCTGTTGCTTGCCCCATAGTAAGTGCAATAAACATTGTCATTACTCCTACGATTGGATTTTTATTCAAATTTTTGTAAATATATCCCGAAAGAGGTAATAAAAATGCATAACTATTTAACCCTAGTCCACCTAATAAACAGCCTGCTGTTAAAGTTAAAATTACAATAAATGATAATTTAAACTTTCTTGCATTTTTAAAAGCTTTCTTAAATAAACCACTTGAATCTGCAAAACCAATTCCTATCATTGCGACAATAAAAATATATATTGCATCAAAATTTTTAAAACCTGATAATATTGATGAAAAGAAATATTTTATTCCTTCTCTTGATAAAATATTATTCACACCAATATTAATTGTCGATATTTCACCATTAATTATTTCACTTTTATTAGTTGTCAAACCAAGTTTAGAAAAAGTAAAGCTTAAAATAGCAACTAATACTATCATAATTATTATAGTTATAATCGGACCTAATGCGAAGTTTTTTGCTTTCTTTCTAGCCATAGTTCCTCCCTAATATTTAATTATTTTTTTCAGTTTTTTATTAAATTCAATACGTGGAAGCATTATTATTCTCCCACAATTGTTACATTTTATTTTTATGTCCATCCCCAACCTTACAACTTCCCATTCATTAGTACCGCATGGATGAGGCTTTTTCATAATTACTATTGAGCCAATTTTATAGTCTTTGTCCATCCTAATCACCTTTGATATCTAAAATGCTTAAAATTCTATTTAAATCGGCATTATTAACAAAATTAATAATTACTTTATTATCTTTAATTTTTACTTTAGTATCAAATTTTTCACGCATAAGATCTTCAACATACTTATATTCTGAAGGTGTAACATTCCTTGATATCTTATTAGTTCTTGTATAAGTTGGTGCATCTAACAATTTTTCAGTTTCACGAACAGTCAAATCTTCTTTTACTATTTTTTCAGCAATTTCACGAATTTTATCATTATCTGACAATTTACTTAAAACTCGAGCATGTCCCATAGTTAACTGATGATTTAAAATCATGCGTTGAACACTTTCTGGCAAACGAAGTAATCCAAGTATATTAGTTATGTGGCTTCGACTTTTACCAACTTTTGCAGCAAGTTCATCTTGTGTCAAATTTAAATTAGTTATCATCTTTTGATAAGCTGCAGCTTCTTCGATTACAGTTAAATCCTCTCTTTGAAGATTTTCTAATAAAGCGATTTCCATCATCTGCTCATCAGTGAAATCACGAATAATCGCTGGAATTGTTTTCTTACCTGCTAATTTGCTGGCACGAAATCTTCTTTCACCGGCTATTATCTCATAACCTTTTATACTTTTTTTGACAATTATTGGTTGAAAAACTCCATGTTCTTTTATGGAATCAGCTAGTTCGTTCAATGCTTGTTCATCAAAAACACGACGTGGTTGATATGGATTTGGTCTTAATTCTTCTATATCTATATCAACTATTGCTTCATTTCTGACATCTTCATATATTTTTTGCTCAAAGTTGTCAATATCTAAGTTTTCTGTATTGAATAATTGTTCAAGTCCCCTACCTAAGGCTCTTTTCTTAGTTTCCATTTCGCTCTAACACTTCCTTTGCTAAATTTAAATATGCTTCAGTACCACGACATTGTGGATCATATGCAATTATCGGCTTTCCATAGCTTGGTGCTTCTGACAATCTAACAGAGCGAGGTATTATTGTATCATAAACCTTCTCTTTAAAATATGATTTGATGTCTTCAACAACCTCTAATCCAAGATTTGTATGGCTTAACATTGTTAAGAGAACTCCTTCAATTTCAAGATGAGGATTCAAATTTCGCTGAGCCATCATAATGCTATTTAAAAGTTGCATAATTCCTTCTAAGGCAAAGAATTCACACTGAACAGGTATGATAACTGAATCGGCTGCCGTTAAAGCATTTTTAGTTAAAAATCCAAGTGAAGGAGGACAATCAATTATAATAAAATCATACTCTTCTTTTACTTGACTCAAATATTTTTTTAATTGAGCTCCTGAATTAAAACTAGGATCTTGATGCTTTCGTTCCATAAGTTCAAAATCAATTCCTGCTAAATTGATAGTTGCAGGGATAACATAAAGATTTCTAAAATTTGTCTTTATGATTGCTTTATCTATTGTATTCTTATCTGCCAAAAGATCATAAACACTACATTTTACATCAGCTTTATTTATTCCAATTCCGGTTGTCGCATTTCCTTGAGGATCTAAATCGACAAGCAATACCTTACGTTTTAAAAAGCCTAAAGAGGCTGCCAAATTTATACTAGAAGTAGTTTTACCTACGCCACCTTTTTGATTTACTAGTGCAATTATCTTGCCCATACTCATCACCATTTTCTAATATTTATTCATTATATATGATAACATAAAAAGTCAAAAAAAGCTATCACAATAAAATAATATTAAGAGTTCTTAATATTATTTATTATTTAGCCTATTTGTACTTCGTTAATCTCATTAATTGTTATTTGAACATCACTATAAAAATTTTCTGTCAACAAATTTTTAGAAACTAAGTCTGAAGTTCTAATAGTGCATGTTTCTGTTCCACAATAACCTTTTTCTTTATATATTGTTGCTGAGGCCGCAACTACATTTTTCTTTGCTTTGGTTAAATATCCTGGTTTTTCTTCATTCAGTTTATCAAAGCTATCATATACTTCGAAGATGTAATTTTCTCCATACTTATTTACTAAGGTAACCATTTCTAATGAAAAGGCTTTATCTGTTTTTGGATTTATATAATCACCATTATCATTCAATTTAATATGCTTTTTATAAGCTAAATATCTAAGTGAGACAAAGCAAATTGTTTCTTCATAACACCAAGTTGGTTCACCATCTATTTTAATTAAATTTTCAGCTGCTGTTTTTATCTCACTTATCTGTGCTTGATAAGCTTTTTCAGTTCCTTTTTTTATAATACTTTCGACTGAAACAATACCAACAACGGCAAATAAAGATAAGATTATTACAACGGCAAGCATTTCAACTAATGTAAAGCCTTTATTTTTCATTATAATCACCATATCAATTTTATCATAAAGTGCAAAAAAAAGAAAGATTAGTCTTCCTTATCTTTCTTTTTTGATTTTTCTTCAACCTTTTCTTCGCTAGAATCTTCTTTTGAGTCAAGTTCATCTTCTTCTGGCATTCTCTTATGCTCAGCAAGAAAATCAATCTGCTCTTTTGTTATTGTCTCATATTCTAGTAAGGTATTAGCTATTAAATCCAGCAAATCACGATTTTCTTTAATAATCTTTGTTGCAACTTTATATTCATTATCAATTATCTTACGAATTTCGGTATCGATTTCAAAAGCAACTTGACTTGAAAAATTACGTGATTTTGTATAATCTCTACCTAAGAATACACTAGACTCTGGTTGTTCAAATTGAACTGGGCCCAAATCACTCATTCCATATTCTGTAACCATGGCACGAGCTATTTTAGTTGCTTGCTCAAAGTCATTATGTGCACCTGTCGTAACTTCATTAAATTCAATTTCTTCTGCTACACGACCTCCAAGTAATCCAGCAATTTGCTCCAAAAGTTCTTTCTTAGTTGCTGTATATCTTTCTTCTTTTGGAAGCATCAAATTATATCCGCCGGCATTACCTCTTGGAATAATTGTTATCTTTTGAACATCAGAAGCACCTTCTAATTTAATTCCAACAACAGCATGACCTGCTTCATGATAAGCTACTAGTTTCTTTTCATTATCTGTATATTTCTTAGATTTTTTTGCAGGCCCCATAAGAACACGATCATGTGCCTCATCTATTTCAGCCATAGTAATTTTTTCTTTGTCGCGGCGTACAGCCAATAGTGCTGCTTCATTAAGCAAATTTTCCAAATCTGCCCCAGAAAAACCTACAGTTCTCTTCGCAATATTAGCTAAGTTTACACTACGAGCAAATGTTTTACCTTTAGCATGAACCTTCAATATTTCTTCTCTACCTTTTACATCAGGCAAATTAACTGTTATTTGACGATCGAAACGTCCTGGTCTTAAAAGAGCTGGATCTAATACATCAGGTCTATTAGTTGCTGCAATAATGATTATTCCTTCATTAGCTCCAAAGCCATCCATCTCTGTCAACAATTGATTTAATGTCTGTTCTCTTTCATCATGACCGCCACCCAAGCCAGCGCCACGTTGACGACCAACAGCATCAATTTCATCGATAAAGATTAAGCAAGGAGCATTGTTTTTTGCTTGCTTAAACATGTCTCTAACTCTTGAAGCTCCAACTCCAACAAATAATTCGACAAAATCTGAACCACTTATAAAGTAGAATGGTACATTTGCTTCCCCTGCTACAGCTCTAGCTAATAATGTCTTTCCTGTTCCTGGAGGACCAACTAGCAAAACTCCTTTTGGAATTCTTGCACCCATCTTCTGAAACTTCTTTGGATTTTTTAAAAAATCAATTAATTCTTGAACTTCTTCTTTTTCTTCGTCCAAACCTGCTACAGAATCAAATGTTACTTTTTTATTTTCTTCACTTAATCTAGCTCGACTGCGCCCAAAATCCATTGATTTATTGGCACTACCAAGTTGCTTAGTCATTATAAAGAATGCAGCTCCAACAATTATAATCATTGGAAGTGTGCTAAGTAAATAAACTAAAATTCCTGAACTAGGATCATTTATCGTTGTTGTTTTTACACCATATTCATCAACTTTAGCAAGAATATCAGACATAGCAGTGTCTGTAAGAGGCATCTTCACAACAAAAATTTCTTTATCTTTATAATTCTTTAATTTTCCTTTTATCTGATATACCATAGCATCACTTTTTGGAGTGATTTCTATTTCTGTTATTTCTTGAGCATTTAATTTATTTGTAAACTCGTTATATGTTATTTCATGCACTTTTCCAGTACTGCTATCTAATAAATATAAAACAGCAATTATGAACAAAGCTAGAAACAAATAAGGTAATAAGCTTCTTTTTCGTTTATCTCGTTTCATTATTTTCCTCCTTTTAATGATACTTTAGTATTATATCACAAATTTCGTCTTTTGGTTTATTATATTTAGATTTTTTTAAACCTGGTAGCCATAATATTTCATCACTTGCATCAACTAATATTGGCCATTTATCTCTTTCCTCTTGAGGAATATGATTTTCTATAAAAATTTCTTTTATTTTTTTTGTTCCATTCATTCCTTTAATAGTCATTTTGTCACCATCAATCCTATTTCGAACTATCAAAGGTAATTTTATATCTTCAATATTTAATCTACAAACATCATTTCCATCTTCTTTAGAATTTTCTATTTCTTCAATTACATGATTGTTAATTTCTAATTTTTCATCAAATAAATAGTGATAACTATTTTGGACTATTTCTTCCTTTGTAAAAATTAATTTATTATACCTTTTTAATACTCTCATTTTTTTTGGTAAAACAACTTCCAAATTAGGTCTATGACTATCAATTGCCTTCAAAATCATATCAACATGATTTTCTTTTAAATATATAACATCATCATCATAAATTCTGCCAAGAAGCTTTTTAATAATCATTTTCTTAATATATGGCTTTTCATAATTAAATTTTATTAAATTTAATGAACTATCTTTATACATTTCAGCTATTTTTTCAGATACAATTTCATTAATATATGTTGCAGCTTCATCTATTTTTTCACTGAAATTTAAAAACTTCTTAGTAATATTTGGTTCTTCCTTCTTTAATTCCGGAATTATTTGATGACGGAAACGATTTCGCGTATGTTCGTTTTCTAAATTAGTTTTATCGATTGCATATGGAACTTTATTATTATCTGCATAAGTAATAATTTCATCTTTTGTTGCAAATATCAAAGGACGATATAATTCATACCATTCATTATTATTAACTTTTGTAAAACCACTATACCCTCTTAAAGTAGAGCCTCTAGCAATACGCATTAATACAGTTTCAGCTAGGTCATCTCCATGATGAGCTGTAAATAGTTTTTTAGTATGATATTTTCGCATTATTTTTTCGAAAAACTCATATCTTTTTTTTCTGGCAATGGCTTCAAAATTACCTTTTTCATATTCTTTAAATTTTGTAACTTCAAAAATAATCCCGTTTTCTTTGCAATATTTTTCAACCATTAAAGCTTCTTCTTCGCTCTCTTTTCTTTTGTTATGATTAACATGAGCGCAGATAATATCAAACTCTTTTTCTTTTCTTAGATTGCACATCAAAGAAAGTAATGTCATAGAATCAGGACCACCTGAACATGCTATTACAACCTTATCATTTTCATTTATAGATTTTCTTAAAAAATCAATTACTTCTTTCATCTGACCACTCTATTTCTTTTTGATTGTTATCTTTTAATATTTTATTTATTCTAGAAAATGGTTTTGATCCAAAAAATCCACGACTTGCTGAAAGTGGCGATGGATGGGCACTTTCAATAATATAATGCTTATTTAAGTCAATTAGACTTTTCTTATTTCGAGCAGAATTTCCCCATAGCACAAATATGACTGGTTCTTCTCTTTCATTTAATTTTTTTATAATGGTATCTGTAAAAATTTCCCAACCTTTTCCTTGATGTGAAAATGCTTTATCTTTTTCAACTGTAAGGACACTATTTAAAAGAAGTATTCCTTGCTTTGCCCAATCAGTTAAATCATTATTATTTCTCTTAACACCTAAATCATTATAAAGCTCTTTAAAAATATTATCCAATGAAGGAGGTCTTTTTACTCCTGCTTGCACAGAAAAAGATAGTCCATGTGCTTCATTAATACCATGATACGGATCTTGACCCAAAATTACAACTTTTACTTTATCATAATCTGTTAGCTTTAAAGCATTAAAAATGTTCTCATATTTTGGAAAAATTATCTTATTTTTAAATTCATTTTTTACAAAAATACCTAATTTTCTAAAATAATCTTTTTTTAATTCATCTTTTAATACCAAGTCCCATTTTTCATTAAAATACATACTATCACTTCTTACTTATATTTATTATATTCTTCTTTTATTTCATGTCTTAATTTTAAAAGTGCATAAACATTGATTATTACTAAAACAGCGGCTAAAATATCAACCATCTTCCAAAGTATTGATGGTGAAGTTATGCAACCAAGAAATACAACTAAGACAATTGATAATTTTAAAATAATTATATGAACATTGGTTATATTTTTAACAATCGATTTTAAACTTGATTCCCCATAATAATATCCTGTTAGTATTGTTGAAAAAGCAAACATAATAATTGATAAAAATATAATAATATTTCCTATATTTCCTAAATGATATTTAAATGCATATTGCGTTATTTCAATTCCATTTATATCATTTAAAGAAAGCAAATTATAGTCTGATGTCATTATAATTATTGCAGTTGATGTACAAATTAACATCGTTGTTATATAAACACCTATCATTTGAATGTAACCTTGTTCTGCAGCTTCATTTGATTCTACAGTTGAAGATGCAATACTTCCGGTTCCAATTCCGGCTTCATTTGAAAATATTCCTCTTTGAAGACCTACTAAAAATGTTCCAAGAAAACCTCCTGTTATACTTTTAAAATTGAAAGCTGATTTTACAATTTTAATTAACATTGTTGGTATTTGTGTATAATTTAAAATTAATATGTATAGGCCTGTCATGATGTATAAAAGTATCATAAATGGTACTATTTTACTTGTAACATCAGATATTTTTTTGACACCACCAAAAATTATTATAAAAACAATTGTTGATAAAATTATAGCTATAATTAATTGACTAATATTAAACATTTCTTTAGCTGCAGTTGTTATAGTATTAGATTGAATTGATGTAAAACCACTGGCATAACAAATTATGATTATTACAGCATATAAAATTGCGAGTTTTTTATTTTTAAGGCCTTTTTTTATGTAATAGCTCGGTCCACCCTTATAAATATTACCTTTATCTTTTTCTTTATATTTAATACCTAAAACCGTTTCACCAAAAGCATTTGTAACTGCAAATAAAGCGGCAATCCACATCCAGAAAATTGAGCCAACTCCACCAGTATAAATGGCTAAAGCAACTCCAGAAATTGAACCAACGCCAACTCTTCCAGCTAAAACCATCATTAAGGCTTGTTTTGGTGTTATACTATTTTTATTAGTACTTTTTTTATTTAAACTTTTAAACATTCTTTTAAAATTAAATTGTACAAACTTAAGTTTAATTGTAAAATATATTCCCGAAATAAAAATAACAAATGCTGCTATTATCCAGATATAATCATTAATTTTAGTCAATATTTGCATATAATCCCTCTAGTCAATCTTATTCTAACATAACTAATATTTGATAACAATAGATAAATAAAAAAGAATAAATTTCTATTCTTTTTCACTTATTTTATTGGCTATTTCAATAAAAATTTTATAATTTATTTGCTCTGCTCTACTATTTAAATCAAAGCCATATTTCTTTAACATTTCTTCTATTAATTTTAAATCATAATTCTTTAAATTGTTTCTTAGGTTTTTTCTTTTAAATTGAAAAGCATCTCTTATTAATTTATAGAAAACATCGATATTTTTAATTTCTTCTTTGGCTTCTTTTTTCTTCATACAAAGAACAATACTATCGACATTAGGTTTTGGAATAAAGACATTTCTACTTATATCCATTAATTTAGTAATTTCAAAATTGTAATTAAATAAAATTGAAAGTGACGAATAATCTTTTGATCCTTCTTTAGCTTTAAAGCGATCTCCAACTTCTTTTTGGACCATGACAACTATCTTATCAACATCAATCTTTTCTTCTATTAATTTAATCAATATTGGTGTTGTTATATAATAAGGAAGATTAGCAACTAAATATAGTTTTTTGTAACTATATTTTTCTATGTCTTTTTTTATATCCCTTTTTAAGAAGTCTTCAAATATTAATTCTAAATTATCGGCTTCTATTTTATTTAATATTGGGATTAATGTTGTATCTATTTCATAAGCAATGACATTTTTTGCTCTTTTAACGAGATTATTTGTTAAGGCCCCCATTCCTGGGCCTACTTCAATTACTAAAGTTTCATTATCTATCTCTGATTTTTCGATAATGTTACTAATTATATTGTTATCTATTATGAAATTCTGACCAAACTTTTTTTTGATTTGAAATTTATTTTCTTCAATACTCTCTTTTACACTTTTATACGAATATTCCATAAGCCCTCCATTATAAAGGTTTTTTCTTCATTTGACCAAAATTTCTTGGATACTTTACATTTGTTTTACCTAACTTTTCATATTTTAGCAAAGTTCTTTTACTATTTTCATGTGGAAGTAAAAATTCTATTTTATCTATTAATTTAATATTTAATTCTTTATATAAATTAGCAGTATTTTCAAGTTCTTCTTTAGCTTCACCTTTCATAAGAACTACATACTTATTAGATAAAGGAACTAACATTTCAAGTAATATGTGAAGATTTGCAACAGCTCTAGCAGTTACAACTTCATACTTTTCTCTTGATTTCAATTCTTCAGCTCTTGATGAAATAACTTCAATTTTATCTAATTTAAGTTCACTTATTACCAATTTTAAGAATTCAATTCTTTTACCTAAAGAATCAATTAAAGCTATGTGGATATCTGGAAAAAAGATTTTAATGACTATTCCTGGAAATCCAGCTCCAGTTCCAACATCAGCAAATGTGGAAATGTTATTTAAATCAATTATTTTGTTTAACGTCAATGAATCATAAAAGTGTTTTAAATAAACGTCTTTTTTTTCTGTGATAGCAGTTAAATTGATTTTTTCATTCCAATCAATTAGAAGTTCATAATATCTATTTAATTTAACTAACTTTTCAGCTGTTACTTCAATACTTAACTCTTTTAAAGATTCAATAAATTCACTTTCAGTCATTATTGTACTCCTTTTTCAAATAAACACTTAAAACGGCTATATCAGCAGGATTTACTCCACTTATACGACTTGCTTGACCAATTGTCGTTGGTCTTACTTCATTTAGTTTTTGACGAGCTTCGGATGCAATATTTTTAATTTTACTATAATCAATATCACTCGGTATACCTTTACTTTCAAGTTTTAGCATTTTTTCAGCTTCTTTTTCTTCTTTTTTAATATATCCTTCATATTTATTGTTGATTACAACTTGTTCAATTATTTCATCATCTTCAGTTATATCTATAAAGTGTTTAATATGTTCAATATTAATTTCACTTCTTTTTAGTAAGTCATATAAACTAATTCCGTCTCTTAAAGGTGTTGAGCCGATACTTTCTAAATATTCATTAACACCATTAACAGGGGTAATTCTTGTTTCTTTTAATTTATTTTCTAAAGCTTTGATTTTTTCTTTTTTCTTTAAGAAGCTTTGATATCTTTCTTCATCGATAAGACCTACTTCGTGACCATATTCACGAAGTCTTAAATCAGCATTATCACTTCTGAGTAATAATCTATATTCAGCTCTTGAAGTAAGCAAGCGATATGGATCTCTTACTCCTTTATTAATTAAATCGTCAATTAAAACTCCAATATAAGCTTCATTTCTTTTTAATATTAAAGGATCTTTTCCTTCAAGCTTTAGTGATGCATTAATTCCAGCAATTAAACCTTGTCCTGCTGCTTCTTCATAACCACTTGTTCCATTAATCTGACCAGCTGTATATAAGTTTTCAATTAATTTTGTTTCTAAACTTTTATTTAACTGAGTTGGATAAATAGCATCATATTCAATTGCATAAGCATATTTTAATATTTTGGCATTCTCTAAACCAACTAAACTATGAACCATTTTTTCTTGAATGTCATTCGGCATACTTGTTGAAAATCCTTGTAAATAAATTGAATTATTATATTTACTTTCAGGTTCTAGAAATAACTGATGACGTTCTTTATCAGAAAATCTAACAATTTTATCTTCAATTGATGGACAATATCTAGGTCCTACTCCTTCAATATCATCAAGTCCACCATACATACTGGCTTTACTAAGATTTTCTCTTATGATTTCATGAGTTTTTTCATTTGTATATATTAAATGACACGGAATTTGATCATCAATATTATATGGAATATGATTGTCAAAACTAAAGTAAATATTTTTAGGTGAACCAAGTTCAATTTTAGTCTTTGAAAAATCGATACTTTCTTTAGCTATTCTTTGAGGTGTTCCCGTTTTTAAACGAATTATTCTAAAACCTAAAGCTTTCAAATTATCACTTAAATGGTTAGATCTTCTTTCTCCATGTGGACCCTCTGACTTTCTTGTTGAGCCAACCATAATACTTGCTTTTAAGTAAGTTCCGGTTGTTAAAATAACGGCTTTTGAAGTAATTTTTTCATCATTTTCTAAAATTACTCCCCCTACTTTATTGTCATTAACGATTAAATTCTCAACCATTGCTTCTTTAATAGTTAAATTTTTTGTATTTTCTAATGTTTTTAACATATTAGCAGGATAATCAACCTTATCTGCTTGAGCTCTTAATGCTCTGATTGCTGGGCCTTTAGCATCGTTTAATACTTTTATTTGAATCTGGCTTTTATCAGCATTTATCCCCATTTCTCCACCTAATGCATCAATTTCACGAACGACAATTCCTTTTGCAGAACCACCAATTGATGGATTACAAGGCATATCTCCTATATTTTTAATATTTGCTGTTACAAGTAATGTTTTATGCCCTTTTCTGGCACAAGAAAGCGCAGCCTCGCATCCAGCGTGACCACCACCTACTACTATTACTTCATAATCCATAAAATCACTTCCCTAAGCAGAAATTCTTAAATACTGTATCTAATATCTCTTCATCATAAGATTCTCCAATAATACTACCAAGAATATCATTGATTTCTCTTAAATCAATATCAATCATATCAATTTCAATACTGTTAATATTTTCTTTAATTTTATTAATAATTTTTAAACATTTTTTAATTTTAGCTATATCATCAGCATTAACAAACATATTCATATCTGTATTAATAGAATTAAGATTAAACATTTCCACAATCTTTTTTCTTAAATCTTCTACTCCTGTTTTATTAAGTGCACTTATATATATAACATTTTCTTCATTCAAATCTAATTTTTTAGATAAATCTATCTTATTTACTATGATTATTCTATTTTTATTTTTAGTTAAATCTAATAATCTTTTATCTTCTTCAGTTAATTCATTACTATTATCTAAAACAAGTAATATTAAATCTGCTTCTTTTATTAAATTTAAACTCTTATTAATACCTATTTCTTCAACTTTATCACTTGCTTCATGAACACCAGCAGTATCTAAAAGTTTTAAATAAACTCCATTTAAGTTAAGAGTTCCTTCAACGACATCTCGAGTTGTTCCAGCTATATCTGTTACAATTGCTTTTTCTTCATTTAAAAGCATATTTAAAATGCTACTTTTGCCGACATTTGGGCGACCTAATATAACTGTTTTTAAACCTTCTAAAACAAGAGATGATTCACTACTTTGCTTTAAAATTTCATCTAATTTAGACTCAATATAAGCAATTTCTTTTGAAACATCTTTTGTTGTAACTTCTAAAATATCTTCATATTCAGGATAATCAATATTAACAGCAATATTTGCTATCAATTTAATTATCTTTTCTCTTAATTCCCTTATGTTATTTGAAACTACACCATTTACTTGCTTTAGAGCTAGTTTTCTAGAAATATCAGATTTAGCTTCGATTAAATTCATTATTCCTTCAGCTTCAACTAAATCAATTCGACCATTCAAAAATGCTCTTTTAGTAAATTCTCCTGGCTCAGCTAAACGTGCCCCGTTTAGCAATAGTAATTCTAAAACGCGATTTGTAGTTGCAATACCACCATGAGTATTGATTTCTACAACATCTTCAAAAGTAAAAGTTCTAGGAGCCTTCATGACAGATACTAAAACTTCATCAATGATTTCATTAGAATCAATAATATGACCATAATGAATAGTATGTGTTTCTGCTTTACTCAAATCTTGATCAAATATCTTATTTACAATTTCAATAGCATCATTTCCACTTACTCTTACAATTGAGATTGCACCTACTCCTAAGGCTGTAGATATTGCCGCAATAGTGTCTTCCATAAGTTCACCTCTTTTTTAACGAAACAATATTTTAGTTTAAATATCATTTTATGTCAATCTTTTCCTTATTATATATAATTATAGCATAACAAATAAAAAACAGTAGATTATTCTTCTACTGTTTCATTTGTTTCTGTTGTTTCATTTTCTTTGTAACGTATTACAACATAACGATTTGGTTCTTCTCCAAAACTTTCTGTTTCGATGTTTTTAAATTTACCTGCCACATTATGAACAGCTCTTCTTTCATATGAATTCATTGGATCCATTTTAACTTCAACCTTTGTTTTAATAACATCACGGCAGATTTTCTTTGTTTGATACTCAATGTTATCAATTTTATGACCTTTATAATTTGATGCGTCAATATTTACTTTTAAGTTTAAACCTAATTGATTTTTAAGAGTTTGACGTACTAATACTTGAATTGCATTTAAGGTTCTTCCCTCTTTACCTATTAGTATAGGATTATTATTTGAGGCCATTTTAACATTATAAATATCATCCTCACGACTTACTTCTAAATCAATAAGTAAGCACATCAAATTTCCCATTGTTTTAATATAATATTTTATAAATCTTGAAACGTCATCTTTTCTAACAACTGTTAAAACAATTTTGCCATCAACTTCTTCATGACTAGTATAAACTTCATTTTCTTCATAACGAATATCTTCATGACTTATTCTAACAGCTTCTTCTAGTGATTCTGCTTCATACACATATTTTTCTAACATACTACTTTCCTCTCTTTACCAACAAGTTTTGAATAATTGTAAATCCACTATTAAATATCCAATATAATGCAATACTTGTCGAAATACTAAATGATGCAATTATGATAAATATTACCATCACATTTGTCGTCATTGCCATTGATTTTGCTTGTTCTGAATTCATTGATGCAGTCTTATTTAATTTAAATGAGAAATAAGTTACAGCTGCAACCAATACTACTAAAATTAAATATTGCCATTCACCATGCTGCATTGCTGTTAAAGGACTTGTTCCAAGATTAAATATTTTTAGGAATGTTCCTTCAAAAACAACTGGTAAACGATTCATAGATTCATAGAAAGCAAAGAAAAGCGGTATTTGAATAAGAGCAAATATACATCCAGACATAGGACTTATATTATATTTCTTATAGATAGCTAACATTTCTTGACTCTTCATCATCATTTCTTGTTGACTTTGAGCATCCTTATACTTTGCTTCCAACTTTTCTAGTTCTGGGCCTGCTTTTTTCATGTTTTCAGATTGCATTGCTGTTTTTTTGGTTACTGGCATAACAACTAGTCTTAATGCTAATGTTACTAAAATAATTGCTAATCCATAGTTCTTAACATATTTTCCAATTTTTACAATAATCCATGCTAAAGGTTTTACAAATATTGTATTCCAAACACCTTCATATCCCCCACTCGTTGGTTTAAATGATGAACATTTAGGTAGTTTTGATAAATCAACTTTATTTTCTTCATAAATTTTTATTGTTGATTCTTTGGTTGGCTGACATAATATATTAGAAATTAATGTCTGACCAGTTTCTGGAACTTTGACTACTTTACCATCAGCATCTTTTAATTGCTTAGCACAGCCAGTTAATAAAAATACTGCAATAAGCAAAATTAAAATTTTTTTACTTTTTTTCATTATCTTCCTCCAGGATATCTATTTTAGAAAAATAATCATTTAATTCTTTCTCAATTTCATGATATTTTTTTTCTAACGCGTCTTTCTTAATAATTATAATACATTTAAAGTTATTTTGATAGTTATTTTTATCAATAATATCCTTAAATTGTCTTTTTATTCTATTTCTTGTAACTGCATTCCCTACTTTTTTACTGACACTTATACCAAATTCATAGTGATCGACATCTTTGTGTTCAATAAACACTAAATATCCTTTAAATCTTTCTGGTTTAACTTTATTGATAATATCAGTGAATTCATCTGATGATTTAACTATGTTTATTTTTTTCATATGACCTCCTAAAAAAAATATCACCACGACTCAGTGGTGAATTTTTAATGAGATAAAACTTTACGACCCTTACGACGTCTATTATTGATTATCTTAGTTTCCATTCTTGCAAAAAATCCTAATTTCTTACTTTTTTTTCTATTATTAGGTTGATATGTTCTTTTCATTCTGGCACCTCCTCGGTTTCTTCTCTTTGCTTTTATAATTATATAGATTAAAGTTTTGTTTGTCAATCTTTTTTCCACTTATTTTTCAACATGTTTTTTGTCGTATTTTATACACATTTTAAGTTATCAACAATAAATGTGGAAAACTACATGTTTATATCTTTTTGTGTTAATATTTTTTTCCACAAAATTGTTAATAACTACTAATTAGTCTTAATTTATAAACCTTTTTCTTAGTGGATAACGATGTTTTTAGCTTATTTTCACTTTTTTTGTTTATTTTTTACACAAACTATTGTAAAATATAGGTGTTTAATGAAGAAGGTGATAGTGTGGATTTAAATACAATTTGGGAAACTCTGCTAAATAGAATAGAAAAGGCTGTTGCACCGGTTTCTTATAATACATGGTTTAGAGATACAAAATTGGTATCCTTAAAAGATGATAAAGCTATAGTTCAAGTACCACTAGAAATTCATAAAAAACATTTAAAAGATAGCTATAATGATATGATAGAAGAAATTTTCACCGATATTACAGGAACAAATTTTCAAATTGAATATCGTTTAAAAGATGAATTAGATAATAATATTGAAATTGATAAATCTAATATTGAAGAAGATTTCAAAACAAATTTAAATCCGAATTACACTTTTGAAACATTTATAGTAGGGGAAAGCAATAAATTTGCTCAAGCTATGGCTTTGGCTGTTGCTGAAAAACCAGGCTTTGTGTACAATCCACTCTTTCTTTATAGTAATAGTGGATTAGGAAAGACACATCTAATGCATGCAATTGGAAATTATGTTCATAACACTAGCAAGAAAAAAGTATTATATGTTCCTGCAGATAAATTTGTGAATGACTTCTTAGAGTTATATAGAAAAAATAAAGATGAAAATAATTTTGACGCAGTTGATGATTTTAAAAAGAAATATCGTGATATTGATGTTTTATTAATTGATGATATTCAGTCTTTAGAAACAGCTAAGGGGACACAGCAAGAATTCTTTTCAACATTTAATGAACTTCATAATCAAAATAAACAAATTGTTATTGCATCAGATAGATCCCCAGAAGATTTTCAAAGATTGGAAGAAAGATTAAAAACAAGATTTAAATGGGGAATGACAATTGATATAAAACCCCCAGATATGGGACTTCGTTTAAATATAATTGAAAGAAAATTAGAAGCGCAACAAATAAAAAATTTTCCCAATGATGTCAAACAATATATTGCAACTGTTTGTACAACTGATATTCGAACTCTCGAAGGAGCGATATCACGAGTTCTTGCATATGCAACTATTATGAGTGGCTCTGATATAACACTAGATTTAGCAGTTGAAGCACTTAGAGATTTCTTAGGAAAATCAGTTATTAGTAGAAATAAGATTGAACAAGTTCAAAAAGTTGTCGCTGAAAGATATAATTTAACAATTGAAGATATAAAAGGAAAGAAAAGAAATGCCAATATCACTGTTCCTAGGCAAATTGCTATGTATATATGTAGAAATGTATTAAACGAGCCACTTATGAAAATAGGAACTGAATTTGGTGGTAAAGATCATACAACAGTTATGCATTCAGTTTCGAAAATTGAGCAAGCATTAAAAGATGATTCGAAATTAGAACTTGAAATTAGTTCTATTGTGAATAATTTGAAATAAATGTGTAAAATTTATTCTGGAAAAATGAAGCTAAATAAAAGTAAATGTAAGTTATACACATATTTCCACATTAATAATATTAATATATATATTATATAAATAATAAAGGAGGGTTATTTATGAAATTAAGAATTGAACAAAAGAAATTATTTGAAAATCTAAATTATGTAATAAGAGGGGTATCATCAAAAAATTTAATTCCTATTTTAAATTGTATAAAATTTGAATTAACTAATGAAGGACTTTATCTATTAAGTACTGATAACGATATAGCCATAAAATCATTTATTCCTAGTAGTGATATAGAATCAATTGATGAATTAGGTGAAATTGTTGTATCTGGTAGATATATTTATGAAATTGTTAGAAAATTACCAAATTGTATTATTAATTTAGAAGAACTTAATTCAGATGTTATAGACATTTCAACAGAAAATAGTTCTTTCAAGTTAAATTGTAATCTCGTAAGTGATTTTCCTAACATTGATTTAAGTTTAAGTGATAATCCAATAATATTAGAGCAAAAGACATTTAAGAATATAATAAATCAAACAGCTTTTGCTGCATCATTACAAGAAAATCGTCCTGTTCTTACTGGTATTAATCTAAAGATAGAAGAGGAAATATTAACAGCAACCGCAACAGATTCATACAGAGTTGCTCAGAAAAAAATAAAATTAGATAATGCAAGTAAAAATATAGATATAGTAATTCCAGTTCGAAATATAAATGAGCTTATCAAAATGTTAAATTCAGAAGAAGATAATATTGAATTACATATTTATGAAAATAAAGTAATATTTAAGTTTAACAATATTTTAATGATGTCTAGTTTAATAAATGGAGTTTTTCCTAATGTAGCTCAATGGATTCCAAATGAATTTGCACTTGCAATTAAAGTTTCATTGGATGAATTATATGATGCGATTGATCGTGCATCATTACTTACAAGCGAAGCTGAAAAAAACACAATTAAACTAGAAATAAAAGATAATATTGGAGTAATTTCTTCTAATATTCCTGAGATAGGAAATGTTAAAGAACAAATTCACATATTAAATGAAATTGATAAAGAGTTTGTGATTGCATTTAGCTCTAAATATATGTTAGATGCAATAAGAACTTTTAATTCTGAAAATATTACATTATCATTTAATAGTGAAGTTCAACCGATAATAATGAGAAATCCAGAAGATGATAATTTAACCCAATTGATTGTTCCAATCAAAATTTACTAGATTTCAGACATATAAAAAACGCTTTCGAGCGTTTTTTTTTACATTTCAGTCAAAAAATGTTAAAAAAATAAAAAAATGTGTATCATTTTAAAGGAAACGAAAGAAAAAAAAGGAATAATATTTTTGAGGAGGTGAAAAAATGGATAATTATGAAGTAAATTCTGAAACATTAGCAATTATACCTATTAATGCAAATGAAACTAGAATCATTGAAAAGGACGATGATTTTATAGTAAATTTAAGTTCTATGAAGATAATAGATGATGGTTGTCGATACTTTGGCAGTACTTATAGTGGTAGAATGGAAGGAACAAAAAGTATGATTGGGATAAATTATAAAGCACCAATTATTTTAGAAGAAACAATTCCAATGATTTTTTTTCCAACAATATCACCAAGACTAGAAGCTTGTTCTTGGATATCGTTTAAAGATGTTGAAAAGTGTATTAAAAACGAAAAATCATCAATTATTATATTTAAAAATGGTACAAAATTAAGTATTGATTTATCATATAAAATAATTCAAAATCAGATACTAAGATCATCATACTTAAATTCAACATTATTAAGTAGAAAATTAGCATAAAAAAAGAACAAAATGCAAAATTTTGTTTTTTTTGCCGCTTATTTGTGCTATAATTATATTGTGTAGTGGAGTACTAGAAAAAATAAAAATTGCTTCTAGAGCCCTAAAAAGCATGAAAAGAGGAAAATTATGTTTTTTAAATCTCTGGAGTTGCAAAATTTTCGCAATTACGACAATTTAAATTTAAAATTAGATCCACATATCAACATTATTGTCGGTAAAAATGGGCAAGGGAAGACTAATATATTAGAAAGCCTTTATTATATTGCTTATTTGAAGTCACATCGAATAAGTGATGATAATGTATTAATTAAGAACAATAAAAAAATTTTTAAAATTAAGTCAAAGATAAAAAGGGAAAATTTATTAGATGAGGTTAAAATAGAGCAAAATTTAGATACTAAACATGTTTTTTTTAATCAAACTGAGATGTTAAAAAGAGCTGAATATTTAGAATTAATCAATGTTATTCTATTTGAACCAACTAATTTAGACATTTTAAAAGGATCACCTAACATAAGACGTGATTTTTTAAATGACGCAATTTCACAAATAAACAGTAATTATTATAATATTTTGAATGATTTTAATAGATTACTAAAAATGCGAAATGAATTTTTAAAATCAAAAAGAAATGATAAAGATTACTTAGATACTTTAGATAAATATTATGTTGAAAAAGCAACAATTATTTATCAAATGAGATCGAAGTATATAAATAGAATAAATGAATTTATAGCTGATATTTATAAAAATATAATGAATTTAGATGGTTTATATATAGAATACAAAAGTTTTTATGAAAAATTAGAAGATAAATCAACTATAAAAGAAGCACTAATTTCAGAAATGAAAAAGAATTATTATAAAGAACAATATACGGGATTAACAATTGAAGGACCTCAGAAAGATGATTTTATGTTCGTGATAAATGAAACAAATCTAAAAGAATATGGTTCTCAAGGACAACAAAGGGGAGCAGTAATTGCTTTAAAGTTCTCAGAAGCCGAAATTGTTAAAAAATATAAAAATGTAATTCCAATTTTTTTGCTTGATGATGTTTTTAGTGAACTAGATGGAATTAGAAAAAATAACTTAATCAAATATATTACTTCTGATTATCAAGTAATTTTAACAACAACAGATCTTGCTAAAATTTCTAAAAAATTGATAACAGAAGCTAAGATAATAAAAATTGAAAATGGAGATATTATAGGAGGGTAATATGGAAGAAAGAGAACATTATGATGCCTCGGATATTCAGGTATTAGAAGGATTAGAAGCTGTAAGAAAGCGTCCAGGTATGTATATTGGAACAACTGATGTTAAAGGTTTACATCACTTGGTATGGGAAATTGTTGATAACTCAATCGATGAAGCTTTAGCTGGTTATTGTAATCATATTGAAATTATTATAAATAAAGATAATTCAGTAACAGTTAAAGATAATGGACGTGGAATTCCTGTTGGAATACATGCAAAAACTGGAATATCAACAGTTGAAACAGTTTATACAGTATTACATGCTGGTGGCAAATTTGGTGGTGGAGGATATAAAGTATCCGGAGGACTTCATGGAGTAGGTGCATCAGTTGTAAATGCCTTATCAAGTGCAGTCACAGTTACTGTATATAAAGATGGTAAAATCTATGAAACTAAATTTGAAAATGGTGGAAAAACTGTTCAAAGTTTGAAAGTAATAGGGGACTGTGAAGAAAATAGAACAGGTACAACTGTAACATTTAAACCAGATGCAACAATCTTTGATACTGATATATTTGATTATGAGACATTAAGAGTAAGAACGAGAGAACTTGCATTCTTAAATAAAGGACTATCTTTAACTTTAAGAGATGATCGTAACGAAGAAGATACTACTGGAGAAACATTCATGTATGAAGGTGGTATTAGTGAATATGTTCGCTATTTAAATAAAAATAAAACTCCAATTCATGATGATATTATTCACTTAGAAGGTGAAGAAGATGGAGTTATGTTTGAAGTAGCAATGCAATATAACTCTGGATATAATGAAAGCATTTATTCATTTGTTAATAATATTAACACTCATGATGGTGGTACTCATGAAGAAGGTGTTAGAAGAGCTTTAACAAGAATAATCAATAATTATGCTAAGAAAACAAATATGCTTAAAAATAATGACGATTCTTTAACTGGTGATGATGTTAAAGAAGGTTTAACAATGATTATTTCTTGTAAGCATCCTAATCCACAATTTGAAGGTCAAACAAAAGGAAGATTAGGTAATTCAGAAGTAAGAAAACTTGCAGATAGTGTTTTCTCGGAAGGATTTGAAAGATTTTTACTTGAAAATCCAGAAGAAGCAAGAATTATAGTTGAAAAAGCAATGACAGCATCACGTGCCAGAATTGCAGCTAAAAAAGCTCGTGAATTAACAAGAAGAAAAAGTGACTTAGATGTTGTTAATTTTGGTGGAAAGTTAGTTGATTGTAAGGAAAAAGATCCATCAGTATGTGAAATATTCCTAGTCGAGGGAGATTCAGCCGGAGGATCTGCAATAAAAGGAAGAAATTCAATGACTCAAGCCATTTTGCCACTTCGTGGTAAAATTTTGAACGTCGAAAAGGCAAGACTAGATCGAGCTTTAACAAACGAAGAAATAAGAACAATTATAACTGCATTTGGTACAGGAATAGGTCAAGAATTTGATTTAAGCAAATTAAGATACGACAAAATCATAATTATGACCGATGCCGATGTTGATGGTTCACATATAAGAGTATTATTATTGACACTATTCTATCGTTTCTTTAGACCAATAGTTGAAGCGGGGCATGTATATGCTGCTCAGCCACCTCTTTTCTGTATTAAACATGGAAATACAATAAAATATGTTTTAAATGAAGAAGAAAGAGACGAATATCTAGCATCTTTAAAAGAAAATGTTAAATACGATATCGCTCGTATGAAAGGTCTTGGCGAAATGGATGCTGAGGAACTAAATGAGACAACAATGGATATAGAAAAGAGAATTTTAAGAAAAATAACTGTTAATGACGTAATTGAAGCAGATGCAGCATTCTCAAGATTAATGGGTGAAGAAGTAGAACCAAGAAGACAATTTATAGAAGAAAATGCTGTATATGTACAGAATTTAGATATATAGGAGGTGAAGCATGGATCACAGTAGAGATAGGCTAGAGGAAAACAATATAGTAAGCGAAATTGAAACATCTTTCTTAGAATATTCAATGAGTGTAATTGTTGCTCGTGCGCTTCCAGATTTAAGAGATGGTTTAAAACCAGTTCACAGAAGAATATTATGGTCAATGTATGAATCAGGATATACTCCTGATAAACCTCATAAAAAATCGGCTCGTATAGTCGGAGATGTTATGGGTAAATATCACCCACATGGCGACTCTTCAATATATGAAGCAATGGTAAGAATGGCTCAAGATTTTAGCTACCGTAATATGCTAGTTGATGGCCATGGTAATTTTGGTAATATTGAAGGTTATGGTGCCGCAGCAATGCGTTATACCGAATCAAGACTATCAAAAATATCACTTGAATTATTAAGAGATATTAACAAAAATACAGTTAATTTTATACCTAACTTTGATGAATCTGAAAAAGAACCTGAGATATTACCATCAAGATTTCCAAATATTTTAGTAAATGGAACAATGGGAATTGCCGTTGGTATGGCAACTAATATTCCACCGCATAACTTGGGTGAAGTAGTTGATGGATGTATTGCATATATCGATAATCCAGATATTGATACACTTGGACTTATGCAACATATTAAAGGACCAGACTTTCCAACAGGCGGAATAATTCTTGGAAACTCAGGAATTCGCAATGCTTATGAAACAGGTAGAGGATCAATTACAATTCGAAGTAGGGCTGTAATTGAAGAAAAAGATGGAAAACATCAAATTGTTATTGATGAAGTTCCATATGGAGTTAATACATCTGAGTTAAAAAACAAAGTAGCAGAACTTGTTCATAATAAGATAATTGATGGTATATCTGATTATCATACTGATTTAAAAAATGGAATAAAAATAACCATAACATTAAAGAAAGATGCTAATGCTCAAGTAGTATTAAATAACTTGTATAAACATACACAATTTCAAATAAATTATGGCATCATATTCTTAATGTTAGATCAAGGAGTTCCAAAAACATTAGGTCTAAAAGAAATTATTTCTAAATATATTGATTTTCAAAAAGAAATCATTATTAGAAGATGTAAATTTGATTTAGATAAAGCTGAAAAACGTGTACATATCTTAGAAGGTTTAAAAATTGCATTAGATCACTTAGATGAAGTAATTAAATTAATTCGTGCAGCTAAAACTGATGTTGAAGCAAAAGAAGGCTTAATGAATAATTTTGGACTTTCTGAAGCTCAAGCAGAAGCAATCTTAGAAATGAAATTAAGAAGATTGACTGGTTTAGAACGTGAAAAAGTTGAAAATGAATTAGCTGAATTATTAGCACGTATTGCTGAATTAAAAGAAATTCTTGCAAGTGAAGAAAAGATTCTTAATATAATTAAACAAGAATTGCTTGAAATTAAAGAAAAATACGGTGATGAAAGAAGAACATCTATCGATATGACAGCAATTGATTATATCGAAGATGAATCCTTAATACCTGTAGAAGATGTAGTAATTACACTAACACACAATGGTTACATTAAGAGAATGACGAGTGAAACATATCGCACTCAAAATCGTGGCGGCGTTGGAATTAAGGGAATGACTACAAATGAAGAAGATTATGTAGAAAATATAATTCCTATAACAACTCATGATTATTTAATGTTCTTTACAAGTAAAGGAAAAGTCTATCGAGTAAAAGGTTATGAAATACCATTATTCAGCAGACAATCTAAAGGATTACCAATAATAAATCTATTACAGATTGATAAAGATGAAGAAATTAAGGCAATGTTAAAAGTTGCAAATGATGAGAAAAATGAATATTGTGTATTTTGTACGCAAAAAGGTTTAGTAAAGAGAACTAAACTTGAAGAATTTGAAAACATCAGGAAGACAGGTAAGATAGCTATATCATTAAATGAAGATGATACATTAATTGATGTAAAGAAAACTTCAGGAAATGATGAAGTCTTGATTGCATCATCAAATGGCAGAATGGTCAGATTCAACGAAAACGAGATCAGAGTCATGGGAAGAAATGCAGCTGGAGTTAAGGGTATTGAAATGGATGAAGGTATTTGTGTTGCCTGTGAAGTGGCACAAGGACCTCAAGAAATTTTAGTAGTAACTGAGAATGGTTATGGTAAAAGAACTTCAACTGAAGAATATAGAATGACACATAGAGGTAGCAAAGGAGTTAAGGCTCTTAATGTTACTGAAAAGAATGGAAATATTATTTCATTTAAAATTGTAAATGGCGATGAAGATTTGATGTTAGTTACAAATAGTGGTGTTATTATTAGAATGGCACTTAATCAAGTTTCAACAACAGGTCGAGTTGCGCAAGGTGTAAGATTGATTAATTTAAAAGATGATCAAAAAGTAAGCACAATAGCAATTTTAGAACATGAAGAAGAATCATTAGAAGAGCAAGTTAGCGAATAACTTGTTCTTTTTATATTAAAATTATTTCCCGGGAAATAATTTTATGTTGGGAAATACCATGTTCCACGTGAAACATAGAATAAAGATTGAATGAAGAAACAATGTTCCACATGAAACATAAGAATAAAGATTGAATAAAAGAACAATGTTCCACGTGAAACATAGAAATGAAATTGAATAAAAAGCAATGTTCCACGTGAAACATAGAATAAAGATTGAATGAAGAAATAATGTTCCACGTGAAACATAAGAATAAAAATTAAATAAAAAAACAATGTTCTACGTGAAAAATAGAATAAAGATTGAATGAAGAAACAATGTTCCACGTGAAACATAGAAATGAAAATTGAATAAAAAAAGCAATGTTCCACGTGAAATATAGATGAAAATGAAAAAAGAAAAAAAAAGAAGAGCACACAAATAAACTACAGACAAAGGAATCAAAAAC
>CAMVNN010000006.1 GCA_947168865.1 uncultured Bacillota bacterium | reverse complement strand
GCCTCAATAGCTCAGTCGGTTAGAGCACTTGACTGTTAATCAAGGGGTCGTAGGTTCGAGTCCTACTTGAGGCGCCATTATTGTATTGACAAATTAATTTAAATGATTATAATTATAAAAAAACGAAGAACAAGAGGAGTAAATTAGTTAGTAGTCAGTAGGAATTGAGTGTCACCGACTGAAAGCATTCATTGATGAAGACTAGTTGAAGGTAGCTTGGGAGTTATATGTCAGAACTAAGAGTAAGATATATTGTTAGTCGCATTAAGACTTTAAGATAGTAGAAATACTATAAATTAAGGTGGTACCACGAACATTTCGTCCTTTGGATGAAATGTTTTTTTATTTAGGAAGGATTGATCTTATGCTAGAAAAAAAATATGATCATGATTTAGTAGAACAAGGAAAATATGAAAAATGGCTAAAAAAAGATTATTTTAAATGTGAACCAAATAGTAAGAAAAAGCCATATTGTATAGTTTTACCACCACCAAATGTAACTGGTGTTCTTCATCTTGGTCATGCCTGGGATGCAGCTTTGCAAGATATTATAATTCGTTATAAAAAAATGGAAGGATATGATACTTTGTGGCTTCCAGGAATGGATCATGCTGCTATTGCAACTGAAGCAAAAGTTGTTAAAAGACTAAAAGATCAAGGAATTAATAAATACGAATACGGAAGAGAAAAATTCCTTGAAGCTTGTTGGGATTGGACTCATGAACATGGGGACATTATAAGAAAACAATGGGCTATATTAGGAGTTTCGTTAGATTACTCAAAAGAAAGATTTACACTTGATGAAGGTTTATCAAAAGCGGTTAAAAAGGTATTTGTTGACTATTATAATGAAGGATTAATCTATCGTGGTGAAAAAATAATCAACTGGGATCCTGTTGCAATGACAGCTTTATCAAATGAAGAAGTTATTTATGCCGAAGAAAAAAGTGCATTTTATCACCTTAAGTACAAATTAGAAGATAGTGAAGAATATATTGATGTTGCAACAACTCGTCCAGAAACTCTATTTGGTGATACTGCAGTTGCTGTAAACGAGGAAGATGAACGTTATAAAAAGTTTGTTGGTAAGAATGTAATATTACCACTTGTTGGTAAAAAAATACCAGTTATTACTGATGAACATGCTGATATGACTAAAGGAACAGGTGCTGTTAAAATAACACCTGCACATGACCCTAATGACTTTGAAGTAGGTAATCGTCATAATTTAGAACGTATTGTTATCATGAATGATGATGCAACAATGAATGAAAATGCTCCTGGTTATGTTGGTATGACTCGTGAAGAATGCCGTGAAGCTGTTTTGAAAGACTTAGAAAAACAAGGTTTATTATTAAAAATAGAGCCAATTGTTCATGAAGTAGGGCACTCTGAAAGAACCGGTGTAATGGTAGAACCAATGATAAAAAAACAATGGTTTGTAAAAATGCGCCCACTTGCTGATCATGTATTAGAAGTTCAAAAGAAAAAGAACGAAAAAGTTAATTTTGTTCCATCTCGTTATGAAAAAACTATGAACCATTGGATGGAAATTACTTATGACTGGTGTATTTCTCGTCAACTTTGGTGGGGACATAGAATTCCTGCCTGGTATAAAGGTGATGAAATATATGTAGGAATGGAAGCACCTAAGGGTGATGGTTGGGTACAAGATCCAGATGTACTTGATACTTGGTTTTCAAGTGCTTTATGGCCATTTGCAACATTAGGCTGGCCAGAAAAAACAGATTTACTTGATAGATATTATCCAAATTCTTGCTTGGCAACAGGATATGATATTATTCCGTTCTGGGTAAATCGTATGACATTTCAAGGAGAACATATCCTAGGTGCAAGACCATTTGAACACTGTTTAATTCATGGACTTATTCGTGATAAAGAAGGAAGAAAATTCTCTAAGAGTTTAGGTAATGGTATTGATCCATTTGATATGGTTAATTTATATGGCGCTGATGCTTTAAGATATTATCTTGCAACCGATGTGGCTCCAGGAACAGATATGCGCTTTGATGAAGAAAAAGTAAAAGCTGCATGGAATTATATCAATAAAATATGGAATGCTTCAAGATTTGTATTAACTAATATTGAAGGATTAAAAGAAATAAAATTAGAAAACTTAAAACCAGAAGATAAATGGATTATTACAAAATTTGAAAAAGCTTTGCATGAAACAAAAAGATTCATGGATAAATATGAATTCAATAATGCTAGTGCATCTATTTATGAATTTACTTGGAATTATTTCTGTGATTATTATATAGAGATGGCTAAATACTCAATCGAAGAAGAAAGTACTAAATCAACATTATGTTTCATTTTAACTGGAATTTTAAAGCTTCTTCAACCATTTATGCCTTATGTAACAGATGAAATATACTCTATGTTACCAGTTAAAGATGCAGAAGATATAATCGTTTCTAGTTATCCAAAATATGATAAGAATATGATATTTGAAACTGAAGAAGATGCTGTTGATGATGCAATTGAATTCATTAAGAAATTCAGAAACATTAAGGCTGAAAATAACATTACAAAAGAAGCTAAGGTTATGTTTGATACAACCGATGATAATGATTTAATTGTTAAGATGTTAAAACTTGATGAAAATCTTGTTAAAGAACCTTTAGGTATTAAAGCATATAAGGTATTCTCAAGAACTGTAAAAGCAACTATTTTCTTCGAAAAAGTTGAGACTGAAGCCGATAAAATAGCTAAAGAAGCTCAGATTAATATGCTAAAATCTTCAATTGAGAGAAGAGAAAAACTTCTTTCTAATGAGAACTATGTTAACAAAGCTCCGACTAAAATAGTTGAAATGGATAAACAAAAATTAGAAGAAGAAAAGAAAAAGCTTGAAGAATTATTAAAATAAATGGTCACATTAAGCAAATCAAGTTGATATGAAAATATCAACTTTTTTGTGCTATACTAAGAATAGAGGTGAATTATGAAAAAGAGAAGACGCTTAAAAAAAGAAGCAAAAATATTTTTAATTGGTTTAGCTTTACTAATATTTATAATTGTCATCTCAATAATACCTGGGGAAGATGCGATTTTAATGCCTTCATTTGTTAATAAAACAAATGAAGATATAACTTCATTCTGTAAATTAAATAATTGTGAAGTGTCAGTTACATATGATTATGATGTAAATGTTCCTGAAGGAAAAATAATAAGACAAAGTAAAGAAGAAAATTCAGAATTAAAGAAGAAAGAAAAAATTGAAATTGTCATCTCTAGAGGAATAGACTATCAACTTTACATGAATAATAATGTCAATGAACTTGGAAGAGTACCTGTAATGATGTATCATGGAATAATTGATAAAAAGAGTGATGAAACATCATACACTGGTGGAAATGTTGATAAAGATGGTTATCAAAGAACTTATGAGGCTTTTATAGAAGATTTAGAATTTTATTATGAAAGTGGCTACAGAATGATTAGACTCATTGACTATGTTGAAGGAAAAATAAATACTGAACTTGGAAAAAGTCCAATTGTGCTTACATTCGATGATGGACTTAGTAATAGCATTAAAGTTACTGGTTTAGATGAATCAGGGGAAATTATAATTGATCCTCATAGTGCTGTTGGAATTCTTGAAAGTTTTAAGAAAAAATATCCTGATTATAATGTAACCGCGACATTTTTCCTTAATAGTGGTCTTTTTAATCAAAAAGAGTACAATGATAAAATAATTAATTGGATGATTAATCATGGATATGATATAGGAAATCACACATATTCACATGCTGATTTGACTAAGGCAAGTGAAGAGGAAACTATCAAAGAAGTTGGAAAAATGTATGAATTATTAAAATCAAAGACATCAAATTTTGTAAATATAGTTGCTTTACCATATGGAACACCATATAATTCTACTCATGCCAATTTTAAACATGTTTTATCAGGTACTTATGAAGAAAACAACTATTCAACAATTTCCACACTTAGAGTTGGATGGGAAAGCGATTATTCACCATTTTCCACTAACTTTAATCCACAATTTATCAAAAGAATTCGAGCTTATGATAACAATGGTAAAGATTTTGATATTACTTACAATTTTTCGTTTTTAAAAACAAAAAGATATATATCAGATGGTAATCCAAATACAATTGTTGTAAAAAATGAAAATTTAGATAAAATTAGAGAAACAAAATTAAAAATCATTGGTTATTAAACTTGTTATTTTAAAGAAATAATTATATACTTATAGTAGGTGAAAATATGAAACTTGATAATAAGGGATTTGCTATAAGTGGAATACTATATGCTGTAATGATCTTGTTTCTAACAATAGTTGTGGCTTTACTTGCGATGATTTCTAATCGTAAGTTAGCACTTGATAAATATAAAAAAAATATCAAGACAGAACTTAATAATGCAGCAGAAACATATGGCGCTCGTGTACAAATATCGCCAGATGCTGCTTACGTTAGAATAACTGAAGATGAAATAGTTGATTATGATGTTAAAAATAAAGTTTCTGGTTGCATAAATGGAGGAAGCTCTACCGAAGAGCAAAATACATTATGTCAAGAAAATGAAACAGATATTACAAATTTACTCAACTATAAAATATATGATGAAATTGGTAATGAAGTTATAAATTTTGAATCCACTACTGTTTATAGTGGGGATGGCTACAAAGTAGATGTTGTTTATTACAAGTATTATGAAAAAGATACTAATGGTAATTATGTTTTAGATTCGACTAAGAAAAAATTAAAAGAAGTTACTAAGCCTTTAACACCAAACATTGAAAACATATTTTACGTAAGATATTACGTTGTTGATAATAACAACACACTTTCAAAAGAGGCAACAAGAACAATTGTTATAAAAAAATATAATAATTATATAAATGTCATTAATAATTCATTTCGAATAAACATGGAAGACTTAAGTAATTATGATTTCTTAGCAAATGCCAATTGCTATAAATATGAATCAAATTCACTAGTAAAAGATAATAGTCTTTTAAGATATGCTTTATATACCGAAGAAGATTATCCAATCACAGAATTTTATAAAGAAGGTGGAGTTTGGTATTATCGAGCAAATTCGATTTCTACTCCTGTCACAATAAATGAAAAAATTCGTATAAAATATTTTTCGGGAACAATAGAGAACCCAACTTCTGAAATAAATTTTGCATATTTCACAGCTGAATAAAAATGAAAAAAATTAATTTTTTCATTTTTTATTTTTTCTAAAAATTAAATTTTTTCTAAAAAATATTTTTTTATTTACAGTCAAAAAAATGCATATTTCCTTGTAAAATAAGGTAAAGTATACAAAATGTAAAAAGAGAAAAATATTTTTATTTTTTTAAAAAGGCAAAAAGTAATTTTTTTAAAAAATCATTTTTTTCTTCAAAAAATCTATTGTAATTATGTTCGCCTTGTGCTATTATGTAGTTGTTAAAAATAGAGAGGTAAAACGAGATGATAGGGTTAGAAGAACTTGAAAATTTAAAAGTTGTTAAAAGAGACGGAAGAAAAGTCGATTTTAATGGAACTAAAATTGCACTTGCTATTCAAAAAGGTTTTGATAGCATAAAAGTTTATGATGAAAATGAAAACGCTTATGTTCAAAAATATACTGAAAAAGATATAAATAAAGTATATCAAGGTGTTATTAAAAGAATCATAAAAGATTATAAAGAAAAAGATAAAATTAAGATTGAAGAAATTCAAGATTTAATAGAAGAACAATTAAAGAAAGATAAATTTGAAGATGTTTATGAATCTTTCTCTGAATATAGAGAAAGAAGAGCAGTATCAAGAGAAGCTTTCTTAGGAATCGATGAAAAAAGACGTCATCGTTTGCTTAAAGCGTTTGAAAATCTTGGCCTTAAATCTGCCAATGAAGAAGATGCTAAAAGAGAAAATGCAAATGTTGATGGAGATACTGCGATGGGAACTATGCTTCAATATGGAAGTACAATCTCACGTGAATTTGCTAAATCTTATTTAATGAAGAGAAAATTTGCTGAAGCTCATGAAAATGGTGATATTCATATTCATGATATGGACTTCTTACCAATGGGAACAACAACTTGTACTCAAATTGATTTAAATAAATTATTTAAGGGTGGTTTTTCTACTGGACATGGTCATTTGAGAGAACCGAATGATATTATGTCATATTCAGCATTAGCAGCAATTGCTATTCAATCAAATCAAAATGATCAACATGGTGGTCAATCAATTCCAGCATTTGATTATTATTTGGCTCCTGGGGTTTTAAAAACATTTAAGAAGCAGTTTAAACAAACATTATATGATATTTTAGATGTAACTGATTTTGTTAAATTTATTAATTTTGATAAAGTTACAAAAGATATTGATAAATTAACTTCAATTACGGTTGATTTAAGTATCTTTGATCAATATGCAAAAGAATCTGAAGAGGTAACTAAGTTATTTAGAAAAGCTTACGATAAGGCACTACAAAAAACAGATCGCATTACATACCAAGCGATGGAAGCATTTATTCATAACTTAAATACTATGCATTCAAGAGCAGGTGCTCAAGTACCATTCTCATCAATTAATTTTGGTACTGATATCTCTCCAGAAGGAAGAATGGTAAGTAAAAATTACTTACTTGCAACAGATGCTGGATTAGGTCATGGTGAGACTCCAATTTTCCCAATTTCAATATTTAAGGTAAAAGAAGGAGTTAATTATAATCCAACTGATCCAAACTATGATTTATTTCATTTATCATGTGAGGTTTCAGCTAAGAGATTATTCCCTAATTTCTCATTTATAGATGCACCATTCAATATTAAATTTTATAAGCCAGGTGATTACACAACTGAAGTAGGTTACATGGGTTGTCGTACACGTGTACTTGCTAATGTAAGTGATCCTGATAAACAAATTACACCAGGTCGTGGTAATTTGTCATTTACTTCAATTAACTTACCTCGTTTGGGCATTAAACATGGTATTGTTGGTGGAGCAGAAAAACCAGATATGGATGGTTTCTATAAAGAATTAGAAGAAATGATGGAATTAGTTCGTGATCAATTACTTGAAAGATTTGAAATTCAATGTAATAAACGTGTTTATAATTTCCCATTCTTACTTGGTCAAGGAGTTTGGATTGATTCAGAAAAATTAAAACCAACTGATCGCTTAAGAAAGGTACTTAGACATGGAACATTAACATTTGGTTTTATCGGACTTGCTGAATGCTTGAAAGCACTTATTGGTGAACATCATGGTGAATCAGCTAAAGCTCAAAAGCTTGGCTTAGAAATAATTGGCTTTATGCGTAAAAAAGCAGATGAATATTCACAGAAATATCGTTTGAATTTCACTTTAATCGCAACACCAGCTGAAGGACTTTCAGGAAGATTCGTTAGAATAGACCGTGCTATATATGGAAAATTAAAAGGTATTACAGATCGTGAATACTATACAAATTCATTCCATATACCAGTTTATTATAAAATATCAATTAAAGACAAAATACATTTAGAAGCACCATATCATAACTTGACTAATGCTGGTCATATTAGTTATATTGAACTTGATGGTGATACGACTCAAAACATCGATGCTTTCGAGAAAATTGTTCGTATCATGAAAGAAGAAGGAATTGGATATGGAGCAATTAACCATCCAGTAGATCGTGATCCAGTATGTGGATATGTTGGAATTATTGGAGATGTTTGTCCAGGATGTGGACGTCATGCAGGAGAAGGTATTCCTGTTGAAAAATTAAAAGGAGGAGAATAAAATGGAAAAAGTTGAAGAAACAGTTAAAGAATGTAAAAAAGTAGGTGAAGGTGTAGGATTTGAAAGAATTAGAAGAATCACTGGATACTTAGTAGGAACTGTAGATCGTTTTAACAATGCAAAGAAAGCAGAAGTTAATGATCGTGTAAAACATACTCTATGAAAATACGCTTAGCAGCTCAATTGCAACCTGATAGCATTGTAGATGGAGCTGGAATAAGAACTGTCATATGGACTCAAGGATGTAGTCATAAATGCAAGGGATGTCATAATCCAGAAACTCATGATTTTAATGGCGGATATGAATTTGATGTTGAGGACATTAAAAGAAAAATCGATGAATTAATTGGTCAAGATGGTATCACTCTTTCTGGAGGGGACCCAATGTTTCAACCAGAAGCTTGTAATGAAATTGCTATTTATGCTAAAAGTAAGGGACTAAACATTTGGTGTTACACGGGTTTTACCTATGAGCAATTATTAGAATTATCCCTTAAAAAACCAATTTATAAAGAATTTCTTGGTAATATAGATGTCTTGATAGATGGACGATTTGTCTTGAGTAAAAAAAGTTTAGATTGTACTTTTAGAGGTTCAACAAATCAAAGAATAATTGACACTAAAAGGAGTCTAGAAACTGGTAATGTTGAAGTAATTACTAAATATGATAAGAAAACTAAGAATGAGAAAAAGGAATGCATATTTATATAGCATTCCTTTTATATTTTTTTAAGTATTTACATAAAATTAATTGGTGATACTGATGAAAAAAAGGATGCATCTGAAAAAGAGAAAGAAAAAAGCCAAAATTTTGCTATTAATTCCTTTAATATTAATAATTTTATCAATATTATTGATTATTAAATACATTAATATTAAGCCTTTAATCATCAATTATAGTGAAATGGAAGCTAATAAGCTCGCAACACTTATTATTAATACCGCTATTAAAGAGGAAAATATAAAAGAGATAGAAAATTTATATCAAGTAAATGATAGTATTATAGATTACGACACTAAAAAAATAAATGAAATCTTATCTTCATTAACTCTTCGTATTCAAAATTGCTTTGGAGCTATTGAATCAGGTAATATTGATGATATAAGTCTAGAAATACTTGAAAAATATAATTATGATAATTTAAAAAGAGGTACAATTCTTTATATTCCTATGGGCTATCTTACTGGTAGTCCATTTTTAGCTAACTATGGATTAAAAGTTCCCCTAAAAGTCAATCTTATAGGAGATGTTAGGACAGACTTAAAGGAAAGAGTGACTGATTATGGTATGAATAATGCACTTCTAAAGATATATGTCTATATTGAAGTTGTTACTCAAAGTATCATTCCATTGATTTCAAATATCCAAAAGACAGTGGTTGAATATCCTATTGTTTTGAAACTGATAGAAGGTAAAGTCCCATCATATTATATAGAAAACAGATAGAATAAATACTTTATTTGTGATATACTATTTAAAGGTGGATAATATGAATAAAAAAAAGGTAAAATTACGTTATGATCGTATCTTTATTTGTGTTGTCGCTTTAATAATAATCGTTATATTTTTGGTAAAGGGAGCATTTTCTTTATATGGAGTAATTAATCCCAAGAAAGAAAATGCTTATTTGGCTAGTTCTATATCTAAAGTAGAACTTTATGATAAAGAAAAAAATAAAGTGAGTGAAGTTTTAAGAGGAACGAAGATAGTAGTATATGTTGATAACATTATTGATGATTTTGTTAAAATTAAACTAAACAATGATAGTTATTATGTAAAACAATCATCGATTGTTGAAGACTACAATGATATCCTTTTAAATAAAGAAATCTATGTAAGAACGATGACTACACTTTTAAATGGAACTAAAATAGAGTATATTGTACCAAAAGGAGAATCTTTAAAAGTAATTGGCTTTGATGAATTAGATGAATTAGGAAATCCTAAAAAATATAAAGTAAATTATAAAGACATGGAAGGATTTATAAGTGCTGAGTATTTAACTTTGACTAAAGAAGATGCTATGAAACATTATGATGAAGAAGGCATTCAACAGATTCATGCTAAGAAGAGTAGTACTTATGGAGGAAAAGCTGGTGAACTTGATTTTTACCCAAGAAAAAAAGCTAATTTTAAGGACAATGTAATGCCAGAGAAGGTACATGCTCTATATTTAAATGGTAGTGCTATTCGTAATGTCGATGATTATATTGAGATAGCTAAAGGAACCAAAATAAATACTTTTGTCGTTGATATTAAGGATGATTCGATTGCTTATAAGTCAAAAGTAAGTGAACAATATTCTCAAACGACATATAAATATGCTATTTCGAGTGTCGAGAATTATAAAGCGAACATTCAAAAATTAAAAGATAATGGATATTATGTAGTTGGTCGTATAACTTTATTTAAAGATCGTAGTTATGCAACTGATAATATTAAAGATTCTATTACCGATAATAGTGGAAATTTATATAAACATAATGGCTCTTATTGGCCTAGTGCATTTAGCACTAATGTATGGGAATATAATGTTAATTTGGCACTTGAAGCTGTTGAATTATTTGGCTTTAATGAGATTCAATTTGATTATGTTCGTTTTCCAGATGGAACTTCTAGTGTCGAAAAAGCAGGTTCCATTAATATGAAAAATAAGTATAATATTTCTAAGATTCAAGCAATTCAGACATTTTTGATGTATGCAGCTGATATTCTTCATGAAAAAGGAGTGTACATTTCAGCTGATGTATTTGGTGAGAGTGCTCATGAATATGTTAATAATTATGGCCAATATTGGGGAGCTGTATCTAATGTTGTTGATGTTATAAGTGCTATGCCTTATCCTGATCATTTCTTGGCTCATCAATATGGAATAACTGAAGTAGTATGGACAAATCCATATAAATTACTATATACTTGGTGTAAGAACTATGCGATGAAGCGACAATCTGAGATTCCAACACCTGCTATTATGAGGACTTGGATTCAAGCATATAGTACATCTAAAACACCAGCAGTTATATATGATTCTGAAAAAATTGCCGATCAAATAAAAGCCATAGAGGATGCTGGTGCAGTTGGAGGTCACATGCCATGGAATGCATCATCATCTTTATCTAAGTATAAAGAAATAATAGGGGCTTTATAGGAGGTTTTATGAAAAAATATGTATTAAATGAACATGAATATGAATTGATTGAAAACTATAAAGATGGTTTTGACTATGATGAAACTAAAAAGTGTATGACTGAATTTTATGATAGTTATGATTACCTTGTAGGAGATTGGGCATATGGTAAACTTAGACTCAAGGGTTTTTGTGACAAATCAAATAAAATATTCAATAAAATAAACGATTTTAAAAATAAAGATGATTATATAAAAAATTATTGTGCATATGATTGCAAGTATTTTGTACTAAAGAAAGACTAGGGATTTAAATGCTAGATAGTATAGGTAGTATTGATTTTGAAGAAAAAAAGAACAAATTGATTTCACGCTTAAAATACGTGCTTTTTGTCTTACCTATAATACCTATATATGTAATTATTAGTTATTACACTATAACTTATAGTGATGTCGAAAGTAAGCTTGTTAAATTGGCTAAGGGTTATGTTTCTGATTACCATCTTAAAATTCCAAATGGGGAAGAAATATATATTCCTCTTGGACAATTAGGCGAAGTTGATGGAGCAGAATTATGTAGTAATGCCAGCGGTGTAATTGTTAAAAATAATAATAATAAATATAGATATCAAGCATATTTAAAATGTCCAGATTATGAAACAAAATTGATTTCTAATAGTGAAAAATATATAAGTTTAACTGGAGAACCAGTAGTTCTTCTTAACCTAGGAGAAATCTATGAAGAGAAAGGCTATTATAGTGATGATGTCGTTGATGTTTTAATTGAAGGTGAACCAGGGAAAACACCAGGTATTTATACAATCAATTACAAAATAATCGAAGATAATAAAGAGAAACAAATTGTAACAAGGAAAGTAATTGTTACAGAATATGATAAAGGAACTACTAATAGTGGAGTTATTAATAGCAAGGAACCAACATTAAGACTACTTGGTGATACAATAATGATTCTTGAAAAAGGAGAAAGTTATGAAGAACCAGGATATAAAGCAGTAGATTATAAAGATGGTAAAATAAGTAGAAAAGTTGTAAGAACTGATAATATTAAAACGAATAACATAACTAAAAATCTTGGTACATATATTTTAACTTATAGTGTAACAAATTCAAGAAATGTGACTGTTACCAAATCTAGAACTATAAAAGTTGTAGAGAAGAAATCTGATATTATTATTGAGTCAGCTATAAAAAAACAGACCAAAGGATTTGTAATAACACTCAAAATAACTGGAAGTGGATATAAGCATACAATACTTCCCGATGGAGCTATTGAAGCACAATCATCAATAACATATAAAGTAACAAAAAATGATATCTATAAATTTGCAGTATATGACATGTATGATAATGTCTATGTTCGTGAAGTTGATGTCAATGGAGTTGACATCACACCACCTTCTGGAAATTGTACGGCAACAGTTTCACCTTTAGGAACTAACATTTATGTTAATGCAAGCGATAAAAGTGGAATTGCATCATATTATTTTCTAGTTGATGGAGTCGCAGCTGGAACTAATTATAGTTCTTCATATACTACAACTAAGCGAGTTAAAGAAGCAACTGTTCAAGTATATGATACTTATGGTAATAATAAACTTCTTGTTTGTCGAGTAAATAAAGTAAATGGACGTGGAAGTATAACAAACGGAATAATGGATATTCCTCTAATATTACAGACAAATTATACCAAACAAATAAAATGGTATGGGGGAACAGCAACAGTTAAAAGATATGGTTGTGGTCCAACTTCAGTATCTATGATAGTAACATATTTGACAGGAAATATTAATCAGAATCCTCAGATAATATTTGAAGATTTAGTAAGTAAGAACTATTTTCACGGGAATGGTTTTGGAAAAGCTGCTTTAACTAAAGCTGCAGCTCAATATGGTGTATTCTGTGAATGGCGCAAACTAGATGAAAATGGGTTAAAACAGACGTTACAAAGTGGTCAACCAATAATTGCTTTTGTTGGAAAAAATGCTTTTGGCATTTATACAGGACATTATATTGTTTTAAAGGGTGTAACATCTGATGGAAAAATAGCAGTTAATGATCCATATAGTGAAAAAGTTAGTAAAAAGACATGGGATGCTAAAAAAGATATAATTGCTAAAACAAGAACAACAACTTCTTTTGCAGTTTGTCATTAAAAAGATATGTTTAAAATATATCTTTTTTTTGTTATAATAAAATAGGTGATGACATGAATTCAATTGAAGATGAAGATAAAATAAAAAGCATAATTAAATATGCAAAATATGTACTACTCTTAATTATATTGATTGTCATTTTATTTTTATTCAAAGGATTGGGAAATAACTATAGTGATGTTGAAAAAGACATGGTTATTGCAGCTAAAAAATATGTTAATGAAAAGCAATTAAATATAGCTAACCAAGAATTCATTGAAATTACTAAACTTGGTGAATTTAAAGGAACTGAGTTTTGTAAAAAAGCTAGTGGAGTAATAGTAAGAAATAATAATGGATCATTAACATATCAGGCATACTTAAAATGTGATGATTATGAAACAAAATTAAATAGTAAAAAAAATAAATATATATCCTTAGTTGGTGATGAAGTTGTCATCTTAAATAAAGGTGAAATTTATGAAGAAAAAAACTATGTTTTAAATAGTGATGAGATTGATGTTGTTATCAATGGTCAGATTGGAAATAGTCCAGGAATATATACACTATCATATAATGCGTATATTGGCAGCCAATTAAAAGAAACTATATATCGTAATATAATTGTAACTTCAAATGATAAAGGTGAAAATGTAACTGGTCTTATAAATAAAGAAGAACCAATCTTGACCTTAAAAGGAGACACGGATATTGTTTTACAAGTTGGAGATAAATATTATGAAGAAGGTTATACTGCAGTAGATTATGAAGATGGTCAAATAAGTAGACAAGTGAAGTATAATCCAAATCCAGAAACAATCAATACTAAAGTTCCTAAGGTTTATACAATAGTATATACAGTTACAAATTCAAAAGGTAAAACCGCATTTGCAACAAGAAAAATAACAGTGGTAAAATACAAAGCAGACGTAGATATATCTATATCTAAAAGTACTGAACAAATCGCGAAAGAAGTAACTATAACTCTTGATATTAAAGGATCTGGTTATGATAGAATAATTAAACCAGAAGAAGAATTCAGTCCGCATTATTCTAAAACTGTTAGGGCCAATGGAACATATAAATTTGTAATTCTTGATACATATAAGAATGAAATAATCAAGCAAGTTGAAATAAACAACATCGATAATATTCCACCAACTGGGACATGTTCAGCATTAGTTCAAGGAAATAACTCTTCAGTTGAAGTAAATGCTAGTGATAATAAAGGTATAAGTGGATATAGTTATATATTTGATTCTATTAAGACAGAATATATGACAAATAGTGCATATAAGATTGCTCAATCATCTAAATCAATATCAGTCAAAGTTAAAGACTTAGTTGGAAATGAATCAACATTAAAATGTGATGTCACAGTAAAAGAGGAACCAACTCAGCAAGGAAGACCATCTGGTAGTTCAGAGGTAATTGATACGAGTGAATATAAATTAGTTGCTACTAAAAATGATACTGTGGAATTTGCTAAGACTGTGAATAACTTGAATATTGCTCAAACGCATCCACCAAACTATCCAGGATATTGCTTATCATTTTCATACTATCATGCTTATAAATTATATAATGGTAATAATTTAGAAAGTATGACAGCTGATGAAGGAGCATCATATATGTATGCTGGAAAGTTTAAAGCTTTCAATGATGACAATAAGCAGGTTGTTTTAGAAAAAATATATGAATGCATCAATGCTGGAGAACCGGTTATCTTGCATGTTAATGGTAATAAAGAAGGAACAGTCCGTCATTATGTAACAGTAGTTGGATATAAGTCATCTGTTACATCTGGTTCAACAATGAGTGATCAAGACTTATTGATAATTGATTCACATGATGGCAAGTTAGAACGAATGGATCGTGATTCTTCGAGATTCATGATATCTGGCTATGATACAGGACGTACTTCATATGGATATCAAATATATATTTTGAGATAAAGATACAAAAGTATCTTTTTCTTTGTTATAATATACTAGAGGTGAAACTATGGATAATGTTAAAATTACAGATTTAGATTTTCAAGGAAGAGGAATAGCAAGAATTGATAATGTTGTTACATTTGTAGATAATGCTTTAAAAGGAGAAAATGTCGAAATTGAAATTACTAAAAAAAGTAAGAAATTCAATGAAGCAAAGGTTCTAAATATTAAGAAAAAAAGTAACAAACGAGTAGAACCATTATGTCCATATTATCAAATATGTGGTGGATGTGATTTGATGCATATGGACTATCAAAGTCAACTAGAGTTTAAAAAGGAAAAGGTTAAAACAACTTTAAAAAAATTTGCTAATATATCTCCAAAAATAGAAGCAATTATTCCATCTGATGAAATATTTAATTATCGTAACAAAATAACATTTCATGTTTCTAATAACATAGGTTTTTTTGAAAAGAATACCAATGATTTTGTAAAAATTGACAAATGTTTAATATGTGATTCTAATATAAATAAATTGATTAAAAAATTAAAGAAATTGGAACTAGAATATATAACCAATATAACCATAAGAGTTTCTAAAATGACTTTAGAAAAAATGATTATTATTGAGGCAACCAAGAATATTGATACTAAAATATTGGATAAATCTGGTTCTATCTATTTAAAAATCAAAGACAAATATATTCATAAATCAGGTAATAAGAACATAGCTGAAAAAATGAATGATTACGTATTTTATATATCGCCATCATCATTCTTTCAAGTAAATACTTTACAAGCAATTAAGTTGTATGACAAAGTTAAGGAATATGCTTCTCTAACAGGCAATGAAAATGTACTTGATCTTTACTGTGGAACTGGCACAATTGGAATTTATTTGTCTAATCAAGCTAAAAAAGTATATGGAATTGAAATAAATGAAGATGCCATTAAAGATGCAAATTATAATAAAAAAGTTAATAGCATCAAAAATATTGAATTTTATGCTTTAAATGCCAATCAATTTTTAACTAAAGTAAAAGATGATATTGATGTTTTAATAGTTGATCCTCCAAGATCAGGTTTGGATAAAAGAACTATTAATTCAATTCTAAAACTAAATCCCTCTAAGATTATTTATGTTTCTTGTGATGTTGCAACCTTAGCAAGAGATTTAAATATTTTAAAAGAAAATTATAATATTTTAAAAGTTACTCCTGTGGATATGTTCCCAAATACATGTCATTGCGAGAGTGTCTGTATATTAGAAAGAATGTAAAATACGAAAAATATATTTTTAACATCTTGCGGAATTATAAATAACGAAATAAAAAATGAATTTTATAAAGTTATAACTAAAGATGTAAAAGATATAAAAGTATTATATATAACAACTGCATCAGATGGTGAAGCAGACTCAGATAAAATATGGATGGAAGATGGAAAATATAAATAATGGAGGAATTTAATATGCCGAATGAAGAGAAAAAAAACTTTAGATTTTCAAGTAAAAAAGCATACAGTATTGAACCCAATGGATTAAATACTCGAACAATAGTAGATGTTGAATATAGTAGTAAAACAAAAATAAATGCTGCCGAAAGACTTTATTTTTGCACTGAACTAAATAATTATATGGATGCTATTTCAAGTAATAAGATAGGTAACATTGTTGATATAGTTAGTAAAATAAGAGAAATAACTAATTCTTTAGAAGAAAGAAGATTAGTTGTAAGAATAAGTAAAACATATTCTGGTGAGTATGCATATTATAAAAATGGCCACATTGAGTCGTGTGGTGCATATGAAGAAGTGTGGGATGGTGAATTCCTTGTTTTTGTTGATGAGAAGGGAACAGAAGTAAAGTTTAAAAAAGATAGATTTTGTTTAGATAGTGAAGAAAAAGTTACTTTGATTAACCAAAAATTATCAAGTTTTTATAAAACTGTTATTGCTTTAAATACAATGATTAAACGTAACGAAGAGTTGAAAAAAGAAGGCAACATGAAGACTCTAAAGATAGAAGAATCAAAAAGAAACAACTAATATTATAGGAGAGTACATAAATGGACATATCAGAAATAGAAAGAATAAATTTAGATGGTTGGTTTGTTGGAGCGAACGAAATGTCAAGAAGTTTTCTTCGCTTTTGTGTGAAAATTAATTTTCTTATAGTTGAAGAAGGAATTATGTATCAAATGAAGATAAATGATAGTAGTGCAGTGCAATTGACTCTTAATTTTAAAACTTTGGCAAGTGCTATTGGATTTGCTGAAAAAAGTGTTATTAAAAGTGACACTCTTAGTGAAGTTTATATGCGATATGAGGATATATATTTGAATACAAGTTTACAAAAAAAAATTCCTCCAGTTTATTAAAAGTACTTTGTACTTTTTTTTATTTTGTCTTTAAATTTATAAATAAATTTTGTATAATTGTAGTGGAGTTGTATGAAATGAAAAAGTATTATAAAAATTTAGATTTAATTAGAATATTTGCTTGCGTAGCAGTTCTTCTATATCATATGGGTATTTTAAAAGGCGGATATTTGGCCGTATGTTCTTTTTTTGTACTCAGTGGATATTTATCATGCGTATCAGCATTTAAAAAGGAAAAATTTGATTTTAAGAATTATTATAAGAATAAATTCTTGCATCTTTATTTACCACTATTAATAGTAGTATTGATATCAATATGTGCAATATCTTTTATTCCAAGTATTGTTTGGTTAAATTTAAAACCTGAGACAAATTCAGTATTGCTTGGATATAATAATTTCTGGCAACTAAATGCTAATTTAGATTATTTTGCAAGACATGTAGATTCACCATTTATGCATTTATGGTATATTTCTATTTTGTTGCAATTTGATTTAATTTTTCCATTTATTTTTATTCTTTTAAGGAAAATTGGGGACAAAATAAGTAAGAATTTCCCAATAATATTGACATTTTTACTTGGAATTTTGAGCACAGTATTCTTTTATAAGGCAAGTTTAGATAATATTACAGTTGCTTACTATAATACATTTGCACGTGTATTTGCACTTTTATTTGGTATGATGATAGGTTTTGCTAGTCATTATAAGAGTGTAATTCCTAAAAAATTGCAATCAGGAATCTTAAGCAAGATAATTTTATTAATTTATTTTGCTACTTGGATTTTTCTACTAGTAATAGGTGATGCTAACTCAAGTTATTTTCAAATTTATATGATTGCAGCAACTCTTGTTACAATGAGACTAATTAATTATGCAAGTTTGAATCAAAAAGAATTAAATGCAAAAGATAAGATTATTAAAACTTTAGCAAGTATTACTTATGAGATATATTTAGTTCAATATCCAGTTATATTTATTTTTCAAGAACTTGAAATTGAATCAAGTATTAAAATACCTTTAATTATAGGAATAATTATGCTAATATCAATCATATTGCATGTGGCTTTGAACTTTAAATATGATAAAGCTAAATTCTTGAGAATATTTTTGCAACTAATTGTTTTAGCAATTTCTGGCTACGGTCTTTATATTTACATAACTAGTGTCGATCACACGGCTGAAATGAAAGCTTTAGAGGAACAACTTAGTCAGAATAGTAAAATGATGGAAGAACAACAAGAAGCTTACAAAGCTAAAGCTTTAGAAGAACGAGAAAAATGGAATAAGATGATGGCTGATTTAGAAAATGGTGAAGAAAGTCTTAAAACGATGGTAGCAGATGTACCTTCAGCCTTTATTGGAGATTCTGTAATGTTGGGTGCTGTACCTAATTTGAAAAACAAATTCAAAAATGGTTACTTTAATGCCGAAATATCTAGAACATGTTATGTAGCAAATGATATTTTAAAAGAATTAATAAGAAAGAATGCATTAGGAGATGTAATTGTATTTAACTTTGGTGCTAATGGTGACTGTTCACAATCGACTAAAGAGACGATTTTAAAAACGATTGGGGAAAATAGAAAATTATTCTGGTTAACTGTTACAAATGATAAGAAAGTACATTTCAATGACAAGATAAAAGCTTTTGCAGCTAAGTATGATAATTTGTACATAATCGACTGGGAAAATATATCTAAAGGTCATCCTGAATATTTCTATTCAGATGGACTTCACTTACCATCTCCAGGTAGAAAAGCTTATACAGATGCTGTTTACGATGCAATCTATCAAGTTTATTTAGATGAATTTAATGCGAAAAAAGAAGCAATATTAAAAGAACATGAAGAAGAAATGAAAACTAAGATTAGCTTTTATGGAAATGAACTTTTGGTAAATGCTTTTGATGATTTAAAAGATGAATTCAAAGATGCTGATTTTACTATAAACAATGAATTTAAATATGAAGAAATTAAAGCTGAATTGGAGAAAAAAATAGCAGATAATCAGTTGACTTATAGAATCATATTTGCATTTGATAAATCAAGTAATTTAACAAAAGAGGAATATCAGAATTTAGTTGATTTATGTCCAGATCATGAAATACATATTGTAAATATGAATAAGGAAAAATTAACTCTTAATAATGCCAATATAATTGAATTCTATAATCCTAGCTATTTAATGGCTGATAAAATTCATTTAACTAAAGAAGGAAACAAAGAATTAAAAAATAAAATTGTTGAAGCCATAAATAAAAAAATAGAGAGTGAATAAACTCTCTATTTTTGATGCTTTCCTTTTTTTCTTTTTTTTGTTAATTGAGGACCTTTATCATCTTCAACAATATGTTCTATTTCAGGCAAGTTACGGTATTTTTGATCTAAGTCTAAACCATATCCAATTACAAAATAATTTGGTATTTTGAAACCAACATAGTCAACTTTAATATCTTTTTCTTCACGACGTTCCTTTTTATCTAAAAGAGTGCATAGCTTTAAGCTCTTTGGATTTTGACTACCTAAATAATCTAAAAGATATGATAATGTTTTTCCTGTATCGATTATATCCTCAACGACAATTACATTTTTACCTGTAACTGGCTCATCTAAATCTAGTTTTAAATCAATATCTCCTGTTGATTCTTCACCTTCATAACTAGCTACTCTCATAAATTCTAATCTGACATCAAGATCAATATTTCGTGATAAGTCGGCAAAGAAATAGAGAGAACCTTTTAAAATACATATCAAAGTTAAGCTTTCTCCTTGATAATCTTTAGTAATATCTTTAGCTAAAGATTTAACACGTTTTTTGATTTCTTTTTTAGTAATTAAAGATTCTATCATAATATCCCCACTTTCTAAGTCAATTTTAGCAGATAAAGTGTTAAAAAACAACAAATATGTTATAATTATTAAGGTGAAACTATGAAAAATTTAAAAGCATCTTTCATTTTGAATATAATTATATTTGTTTTAGTCACGATGGCAACCATTTTTATGCTAACTGGTTTTCATTTTATGAGTGATGATCTTGTATTAGAGGTTAGTAAAATAGAAATGTTTAAATTCTTTACAGTTGACTCAAATGTACTAGTAGGAATCGTTTCTTTGATATTGGCATATCAAGAATATCAAATAATTAAGTCAAAGAGAAAATTTGTTTCGGATAAGCTCTATATCATGAAATTTATATCTACTATAGGAGTAATGTTAACATTTCTGGTAACTGCTTTATATTTGGCCCCTTATTCTACAAAAGGATATTTCTCAATGTTTCAAAATAGCAATTTATTTTTTCATTTTATAATTCCAATAATCAGTTTTATATCATTTTGTTTTTTTGAAAAAACAGATAAAATAAAATTTAAACATACTTTCCTTGGAGTAATTCCAATATTTATATATGCATTTTTCTACGTTTTAAACATTTGGTTTCACTTGGAAAATGGTAAAGTTACTTACACATATGATTGGTATGGATTTGCACAAGGGGGATTAAAAACTACTATAATCGTTTTTATTATGATGCATATAATAACATATGTTATAGCTTTTATTTTATGGGTATTAAATAGAAAAAAAGTCAAGGTTAGCTCTTGATTTTTTTTAATACTGTAGTATAATCAATTTGAAAATGATTTTCAAATTGGAGTTGATATAATGAATTATTCTTATAAAACAAAACAAAAGGATTTAATATTAAATGAGATTAAAAATCGAAAAAGTGAATTTAAAGCACAAGATATCTATGAATATTTAAATAAAGAAGTTGGGCTAACAACTATATATCGTCTGATAGATAAGTTAGTTAAAGAAGGTTTATTGAATAAAACAATAGGTAATGATAATATAGCTTATTATCAATATCTAGAAAAATGTGAACATGAAAACCACTTTTATTTGAAATGTGAAAAATGTGGAAATATCATTCATGTTGATTGTGACTGTATTACAGAACTTATGAGTCATATTGCTAGAGAACATAAATTCAAAATTAACAGTGAGCATATTATTATAAATGGAATTTGTGAAAAGTGTGGAAGAGAGTGAATCTATGAAAAAAATATTAGTAGTTATAATTATGTTATTTTTAATAACTGGATGTAATAAAAATAGTCAAGAATATACTATTGTTGCAACTAATTTTCCAAGCTATGATTTTGCAAGAGCAATTACAAAAGATTCTAATATTGAAGTTGAAATGTTATTAAAGCCAGGTAGTGAAATTCATGATTTTGAACCAACTCCTCAAGATATTTTAAAAATAAAAAATAGTAAGATATTTATTTATGTTGGCGGTGAATCAGATGCTTGGATTGATGATATTTTAATTGATATTGATCCAACTAAAACTAAAATAGTAAAACTTATGGATTTAGTTGATACATATGAAGAAGAAATAACTGAAGGAATGGAAGAAACTGAAGAAAGTGGCGAAACTGAACTTGATGAACATGTATGGACAAGTCCAGTTAATGCAATTAAAATAACTGAAAAATTAACAGATGAAGTTATATCTATTGATGAATCAAATAAAGAACTATATGAATCAAATAGAGATTCATATATTAAAGAACTTGAAAGCATTGATAATGAAATAAAAAAAGTAGTGGAAAATGCTAAAAGAAAAGAGCTCATATTTGGAGATCGTTTCCCATTTAGATATTTTGTAGAAGAATATGGGTTAACTTACTATGCTGCTTTTCCTGGATGCTCTGAAGCGAGTGAAGCAAGTGCTAAGACAATATCATTTTTAATTAATAAAGTTAAAGAAGATAAAATACCGGTTGTTTTTCATATTGAACTTTCAAATAAAAAAATAGCAGAAGCAATAGCAAAAGAAACAGAAGCAAAAGTATTAGAATTTAATAGTGCACATAATATTTCTAAAACTGATTTTGATAAAAATGTTAGATATATTGATATTATGAAAAATAATATTATTGCTTTAAAGGAGGCTTTAAATTAATGAGCCTTATTGAACTTAATAATGTAACATTAGGTTATGAAAAGCACATTGTTTTAAAAAACATTGATATTAAAATTGAAGAGGGAGATTTTGTCTGTGTGGTTGGACCAAATGGATCAGGTAAATCAACCTTGATAAAAGGTATTTTAGGCCTTATAAAGCCATTAAAAGGTAAAATCAAGTATAACAATTTAAAACAAAACTTCATTGGTTATATGCCTCAAGAAACAAAAGTCGATGCAAACTTTCCAGCTTCAGTTTTAGAAATAGTTTTATCAGGAACTTTAAATAATTCTGGATTTAAACCATTCTATTCAAAAGAGGCAAAAGAAAAAGCTTTAAATAATTTAAAATTATTGCATATTGAAAACTTAAAAAATAAAAGTTTTGCTGATTTATCAGGCGGTCAAAGACAAAAAGTATTACTTGCAAGAAGTTTGTGTGCAACATCAAAATTACTTATTTTAGATGAACCATCAAATAATTTAGACACTAAATCAAAAGAAAATCTTTATGAAATGATTTCAAATTTAAATAAAGAAGGAATTACAATTATCATGATTACTCATGACTTAGATCATGGGAACCTAATAGGTAATAAAATATTATCACTTCGTGAAGATGAAATTTTCTATGGATCAACAACTGATTTTGTAAGGAGGATTCATCATGATAAATAGTTTAATTGAAATGTTTTCATTATCATTTATGGTGAGAGCTCTTATAGCAGGATTTTTAATAAGTTTATGTGCGTCTTTAGTAGGTGTTTCACTAGTACTAAGAAAAAACTCAATGATTGGGGATGGACTTTCTCACGTTGGTTTTGGAGCTTTTGCCATTGCCTCGGTTTTACATTTTGCACCACTTGAGTTTGCTTTGCCAATTGTTATAATTGTTTCATTCTTTATTCTTAAATTAAATGAAAATAGTAAAATAAACGGAGATGCGGCAATTGCCTTAATATCATCAAGTTCACTTGCAATTGGAACATTTGTAGTTTCCTTATTTGGAGTAAATACAGATATTAATAATTATTTATTTGGTAGTATTTTAGCAATTAGTAAATCAGATGTAATTATAAGTGTAATACTTTCAATAATTGTAATAGCATTATACATATTTTCATACAATAAAATATTTGCACTAACATTCGATGAAAAATTTGCAAAATCAATTGGCATTAAAACTAATCTTTATAATATTATCTTTGCAAGTTTATGTTCAATTGTAGTAGTACTTGGAATGCGCCTAATGGGAGCGCTTCTAATTTCAAGTTTGATTATTTTTCCAACTTTATCATCGATGCAAGTATTTAAGACATTTAAAAGTGTCGTAATTTCTAGTGTAATTGTTTCAACAATAGCATTTATAATTGGATTAATTATTTCATATTTAATTGCAACTCCAACTGGAGCAACAATTGTAATTGTTAATTTAATAATTTTTATAATCTTTAAAATAATTTCATTTTTGAAAAGTTGATTTTTATTGATTAATGAAATATAATTATCTTAGGAATAGGAGGTAAGTTTATGAACAGAGCGGAGATTAAGGAAGCAGCAAAAGCAAAGATTAGGGGAAACAAATGGAATATTTGGTGGCCATATATATGTATTTCAATTATTACATCGGTTTTATCAAGTCTCTTTAGTCCAAAAGTTGATATAAATACTTTGGATTTCAACAATTTTAGTCTAGATATGTTTAAGATGACACCTATACAAACAGCAGGTACAACAGTTGTTGGTTTGCTGAGTGCAATTTTAACAGCATGCTACTTAAAATACATCATTGATTTTGTAAGAACTGGTAAGTTCAACCATGATGTAATTATTAAAACATTAAAAGAAAAATGGGTAAACTTATTAGTTGCAAATCTTATTGGTGGCCTTTTAATCGGTCTAGGAATGGTATTATTTGTAATTCCTGGAATTATCTTAGCTTTAGCTTATGCACTTGTAGATTATGTAATTCTTGATACAAAATTATCAGGTGTTGATGCCTTAAAGAAGTGTCGTGAGATGATGAAAGGCTATAAGTGGGATTACTTTGTATTTGGATTAAGTTTCATAGGTTGGTGTTTATTAATTGTTCCAACATTTGGTTTAATCATGATTTGGTTATTCCCTTATATGACTGTTGCTAATGCAATGTACTACGACAAACTAAAAAATAAAACAGGCAAGTAGTTAAAAAGCAGATTAAATCTGCTTTTTTTGTGCTAAAATATAATTTGTATGGTGATAAAATGAGTAAGAAATTTAAAATTGAATTAATAATTCTTGCTATATTTTCTTTAGTAAGTATTATTTTTATTTATAATGATTATTCTTTATATAAAACTCCTATTCTAAAAGTGACAGAAGTAAAAAATGAGACTAAGAATTCAGAGATGTTTAAAGAAACATATTATAATCAGATTATTAAAGGTAATATTAAAAACGGGAAATATAAAGGAAAAGAGATGACAGTAGAAAATGTAGTCTCAAAAACAGGTGTATATGGTGAACTAGTAAAAAAAGGTGATGAACTTTTAGTAAACATATTCTCTGATGGAAAAATAAATGAAATAGTTGGAGTGAAAAGAGATAAATATTTGGTAATATTATTAGTTTTATTCATTGATTCGATTATCTTAGTTGCTGGCAGAAAAGGAATTAAGACTTTAATAAGCTTTTTTATTAATATTATAGTATCAGCTATAGCAATATTTATCTTTCAAAAGAAATTTACCACTTGGAATCTATTGCTACTTTATATGGTAGTTTCAGTTATATTTATAGTTTTATCACTTCTAATTACAAATGGAAGAAACAAAAAATCTCTTGCCGCAATCATATCTTCAATTTTTTCACTTTTTATCTCATTCGGACTTTCATTTATCCTTGTCAAAATATATGGTCAAGATGTCTCAATTTGGTCAATGGAATATATAGAAGCAGTATATGATTATGAGAACTTCTTTTATGTAACGATTTTATTATGTGGACTTGGAGCAATAATGGATATATCAATTACCATTGCTTCTTCCTTAAGTGAATTAATTGATAAAGATCCTAAGATAAAAAAAGAAGCTTTAATTAAATCTGGAAGAGAAATATCAAAAGATATAGTTGGAACGATGACTAATGTTATGCTTTATACTTGCTATACACCTATTGTTCCAATGGTCTTTCTTGCAATTAAGAACAACATGAGATTATTTGATGCTTTGACATTCTATGGTGAAGTTGATTTAATCGCGGTTTTTACAAGTTCTATAAGTATAGTTCTTGCAATTCCGATTTCACTATTCATAGCTATATATATCTTGAATCCTTCTAAAAAGGAGGTTAAAGAATGATAACATTATTATCAATAACTCTTTTTATACTCTTAATTTTAGTTGGAAGAAGTAGAGGCTTTAAAACATTCATAACTCTTTACTTAAGTATATTTTTAATAATTGTATATTTAGTTCTTATGAAAGCAGGAATTAATCCAATTATTTTATCAATGCTTATTTGTATAATTGCAACTTTGTCGACATTATTTATCATTAATGGAATAAATATTAAAACTAAGACATCATTTGTATCTATAATGATAGTTTTAATATTTATATTTGCTCTTATATTTATAATTGTTAAAAGAGGAAATATTCAAGGATTTTCAATGGAATCTTTAGAAGCAATTGGTGGTTATTCTTACGATATAGGTACTAATATGATAGATGTTATGATAGGCATGTATCTGATTTGTATTATTGGAACTATTATTGATACATCTATTTCTATTAGCTCTGCTATGCACGAAGTTTTAGAAAATAATCAGCATTTAAGTAATGAAGAATTATTTAAATCAGGAATGAATGTTGGTAGGGACATAATGGCAACAACAATTAATACACTTTATTTTGCAATAATTGCAAATTTCATAGGTTTCTTCCTATGGCATCATGGTGCAACATTCGAGTTTGTTATTAACTATAAAGCTTTTTCTCAAGAAGTTATTCAATTGTTAATTTCTTTTATAGGTTCAATTATGATTATTCCAATAACTGCATATATTAGTTCTAAAACATTGAAAAATAAGAAAATATTTAATTTCAAAAAAAAGAAGCAAGCGAATAACTAATTTCTTGCTTTTTAATTATGTGTTATATTAAAAAATATATATTTATGTTATAATAAAAAAAGTCTGTTAGAAAGGATTTTTATATGGGAATAGTAAATGAATATATAGATAAAATAATTAATAAAATTAATGGATTTAAATATAATAAAGAGAAACCATGGTTGAAATATTATGATCGAATGCCAGAATTTTTAAATTATTATAATGGTTCAATGTATGATATTGTTAAAGATACGAGTATCAAATATCCAAGCAAACCTGCTTTGGAATTTTTCGGGATTGAATACAGTTATAATGAATTAATTAGAAACATTGATTTAGTCGCGATTTCTTTGAAAAAATTGAATATTGTTGAGAATGAATGTGTTACTATTTGTATGCCAAATATTCCAGAGGCAATATTTATAATTTATGCTGTAAATAAAATTGGAGCTATTTGTAATATCATTCATCCAATTTCTACTCCAAATGAGATAGAAGAGGCGATGAAGGATACAAATTCAACTATTTTACTTACTACTGATGTTACATATACAAAAGTGAAAGATTTAAAAATTAATCATTTAATTGTTTGTGAAGTAAGTAATAGCATGGATGTTATAATGAAAACTTTATATAACTTGAAAAATAGAAGGAACATGCATTATAAAGATAATGTTATTAGATGGATTGACTTTTTAAAGAATGAGACAAATTTGGTTGAAACACATGTTAATAGGAGTCAAGATAGTCCTGCTGTAATTATTTATAGTGGTGGAACAACAGGTAAAAATAAAGGTGTTGTTCTTTCAAATCTATGTTTTAATTCAATTGCTGCTCAATGTGAAGTTGTTTGCCCAGAAGCTAAAGCAGGAAATACTATTTTATCGGCTTTACCAATCTTTCATGGATTTGGTCTTTGTGTTTGTATTCATGTACCACTTGCAATAGGATTAAAGTGCATTTTAATACCTAAGATTGATGTTCATAAGCTAAATAAGGTAATCAAGGATAAAAAACCTAATCTATTACCTGTTATTCCAAGTATGTTAAATTATATAATAAAAAATAAGAAACTTGGAAGAAATAGCTTTGAGAGTGTTCAAGTAATATTAAGTGGTGGAGATTATTTACCTAAAGAATTGAAAGAAAATACAATTAATTATTTCAGAGATTGTGGATCTTTGGCACATATTCAGATAGGATACGGATTATCTGAAGCAACTGCATTTATTTCAGCTACATGTGAAAGTGTTAAAGATACTGATAATATTGGTATACCTAATCCAGATAATATCATTAAGATATTTGAACCGGGAACCGATATTGAACTAGAATTTGGCTCAGTAGGCGAGATATGTGTGACTGGACCTTCTGTAATGTTAGGCTACATAAATCAAGAAAAAGAAACAGATGAAGTTCTAAAAAAGCATTATGATGGAAAAACTTGGCTTCATACTGGAGACTTAGGTTATATGAGTAACGATGGTGTTCTTCATTATCAATCACGTTTAAAACGAATGATTATTTCAAATGGATATAATATTTACCCACTAGAACTTGAGAGTATTATAAGTAAACATAAATATGTTGATCAAACTATAGTTGTAGCTATGAAACATAAAGTTAAAGGAGAAGTTCCAAAAGCTGTAATTGTTCTTAAGAAAAATGTTGAAAATACTAAAGAAGTTGAGAAAGAAATTCGCAAGTACTGTGAAAGTAATATTCCAAAATATAAATTACCTGCTGAATATGAATTTAGAGAAAGTCTTCCAACAACTAAAATAGGTAAGATTGATTATAAAAAGCTAAGTTAGAAGTAGTAAACCTACTTCTTTTTTGTTATAATTACTTTGGTGATAAAATGCGTAAGTTTGAAAAAATAAGTTATGAACAATTTTGTAAAGATGTAAAAATAGATAAAAAATTATATGAAGATTATAAATTACCAACAAGAAATTCTACTAATGCAGCAGGTTATGATATTTATTTGCTTGAAGATTTAGAGATTAGACCTCACGAGATCGCGAAGATTCCAACAGGTATTAAAGCTTGTTTTAATAGTGATGAGGTTTTACTTTTAATTGTCAGAAGCTCAACTGGATTCAAATATAATATTCGCTTGGTAAATCAAGTTGGAGTAATCGATGCTGATTATTATAATAATCCTAGTAATGAAGGTCACATATTTATTAAAATTCAAAATGAAAGTGAGAATGTATTAAATTTTGAATCTGGTTATTCATTGGTACAAGGAATGTTTATGAAATTTCTTGTGACCGACGATGATCAAAATTTAAATAATAAAAGAACGTCAAAATATTAAAAAATATATCTAATTTTAAAAAAATGTAATATAATACTACAAGTGGAAAAAAGGTGAGTCAATGTTAGAAATTAAAAAAATTACAAAAGTATACAAAACTGAAGGTTTTACTCAAAAGGCACTCGATGATGTCAGTGTCTCTTTTCGTGAATGTGAGTTTGCTTCAATTTTAGGTCCTTCTGGTTCTGGTAAAACAACTTTTTTAAACATAATTGGAGGCCTTGATCATTATACTTCTGGTGACTTAATTATCAACGGAATAAGTACCAAAAAATATAAAGATGCTGATTGGGATTCATATCGCAATCATCGTATTGGTTTCGTTTTTCAAAGTTACAATTTAATTGGACATCAAACAGTTCTTTCTAATGTTCGTTTAGCCTTAACTTTATCTGGTATATCTAAAAAAGATGCCATTGAAAGAGCAAAGCAAGCATTAAAAGATGTTGGCTTAGAAGATCACATGCATAAAAGACCTAGTCAATTATCTGGTGGTCAAATGCAAAGAGTTGCAATTGCTCGTGCATTAGTTAATAATCCAGACATTTTACTTGCCGATGAACCAACAGGAGCACTTGATTCTGAAACGAGTGTTCAAATAATGGAATTATTAAAGAAAATTTCTAAAGATAAATTAGTTATAATGGTAACTCATAATCCAGAGTTAGCTGAAAAATATTCAAATAGAATAATTAATCTAAAAGATGGTAAAATTACATCAGATTCTAATCCTTTTAAAGAAAAAAAGAGTAAAGACCCTGGTAATAAAGATAAAAAAACAAGCATGTCATTCTTGACCGCTTTATCACTTTCTTTTAATAACTTAATGACTAAAAAAGCAAGGACAATTTTGGTTGCTTTTGCAGGATCAATTGGAATCATTGGTATTGCATTAATCCTTGCTGTTTCAACAGGATTTCAAAATTATGTTGACTCCATTCAAGAAGATACCTTGAGTTCTTATCCACTTTCTATTATGCAGGAAGCAACTGATGTTACAGGAGCTTTACTTGCTATGCAATCTGGTAATGGTGAAGAAGTAAATGAAGATGTTGTTAAAGAACAACAATACATGACATCAATGTTTTCTAATATCAAAGTAAATGATATTAAAAGTTTTAAACACTATTTAGAAGACAATTATTCAAAAGTTGAAAAAGACTTAAGAAATGTAAAGTATTCATATAGTATTGAACCTTTGATTTATACAATTGATGCAACAAATAAACTTGCAAAATTAAATCCTAGTAGTTTATTTAGTTCGATGTTTAATTCAAATATGATGGGAACACTATCATCGATGACTTCAATTTATAGTCAAATGTTAGATAGCAAGGAAATACTAGATGAGCAATATGAAGTTTTAGCTGGTAGATGGCCAGAAAAATATAATGAAATGATAATTGTCTTAAGTGAAAAAGGCAATATCTCTGATTTACTTGTTTATTCATTAGGTTTAAGAGATTATGATGAATTAACTGATATGTTTACTAAAATAATGTCAGGTGAAAGCTCTGATATTCATAATGAACCTCTAACATTCACTTATGAAGACTTATTGAATATTAAACTTAAAATGGTTAATCCATATGATGTTTATAAATATAATACAAAATATGAAGTTTATGAAGATATGAGTGAAGATGATGAATACATGAAAGGTCTTTATGATAAAGCCCTTGATTTAAAAATAGTTGGAATTGTAACTACTAAACCAGGAGTTACATCTTCTGCTTTAACACCTGGAGTTCATTATCAAAATTCATTAATAGATTATATTATTGATAATGCTTCTAAAAATGAAATAGTAAAAAAACAATTAGATAATCCAGAAGTAGATGTTTTCTCAAATACAAGATTTGATAGTAAAAAGAATAACTTAGATTTACAATTTGCAGATTTAGTAAATATTGATAAGAAAAAACTTGGTAATGCATTTAATGTAAAAATTAATCAAAAGGATCTAGAAAATCAAACAAAGGGTTATATGGGTGAAATATCTAATTCAATTACAACAGATATTACTCCTGCAAAAAAAGATTTTACTAATGGTTTAAACACTTTAAAAACAGGGCTATTTAATAGCATTGATGGAAATTTTAGCAAGAATGATATTAATAATATTGTTGATGATTATATGAATAGTACTGAAGCAAAGAATATTGTTAATAATTTGGAAAAAAATTATGTAATTCCAGCAGCAACATTTAAAGAGGCATACTCAGGTCTTTTGAAAGCACTACTTCAAATCTACATTTCCACATATGCTGGAGTTGATCCAAGTTTAACAACTGATCCATCTAATCCAATTGCAAAAGTTGATAACAATCTTTTAAATACAATTTATCAATCTTATGTTACAGGTGCTGCAGGAGCAATTGAGAAACTTGCTCAAGGTATGACCGAAACTAAAATGAAAGCAACAATTTTAACAAAAGTTGGTGAATTAACAGGAAATTTGAGCAAGAGTTTTGCTAATGCATTCAATGTTAATCCAAATAAAATTGCATCAGCATTTACTTTAAAGTTTACTGAAGATGAACTTATGCGTATTTTTGGAGCAATGGCAAATAGAAGCGAAACAAATCAATCGACAAATTTAGTTAAACTAGGATATCAAGATAAAGAGATTCCAACTTATATATCATTTTATTTTACTAGTTTTGATGGCAAAGAAGATTTCTTAAATTTCATTGATGGTTATAACGAAAAAATGGAAAAAGAAGGTAATGATGACAAAGTAATTCACTATTCAGATACAACAGGCATTTTGATGAATTCAGTTAAAACAATTGTTAATGCTGTAAGTTATGTTTTAATTGCTTTTGTTTCTATTTCACTTGTTGTTTCATCAATAATGATTGGTATTATTACTTATATTTCAGTTTATGAAAGAACTAAAGAAATTGGAATCTTAAGAAGTATTGGTGCATCTAAACATAATATTTCTTCAATATTTAATGCTGAAACATTTATAATTGGATTTTTATCTGGATTAATTGGTATTGCAATAACTTACATATTAATTCCGATTATTAATACAATTTTGCATCACTATACGGGAAATATTCCTTTGAGTGCTGCATTAGCCATAAAGAGTGCATTTATACTTGTAGTATTAAGTATTATTTTAACCTTAATTGGAGGATTAATTCCAGCAAGAAAGGCATCTAAAAAAGATCCAGTTGAGGCATTACGAAGCGAATAAAAGAGACTTTTGTCTCTTTTTTCTAAAGCCAATTTATGATATAATCATATATGAAAGGACGATAATATGCGACTTGAAGTTAAAGAACGTGGATCTAAAGAATATTATGATGAATTTTTATATGTTGTTTCTAAATATAAAAAATTCAAGAAGAATCCAAGAAGAAAAGCTTATCAATTTACGAAATATTTGATAGTTTATAACATTTTTGTTTTATTTGTGCTTTTACTTAATTTTTATTTTTATCTTGATACTGAAAAAAACATTTTCATGTTTATGACAGGTGCATTAACAGTAAGTTTGATGATTCAAATAACTTATTTGGTGATGTGTAAAAAAAGAATTAAATCACTTTTAAATCCTAAAGGAGTAAGAATAATTGAATTCAATGAAGAAGGAATAGAATATATCGATGATGACAAAAATATTCGTGTTAAATGGGATGATTTAAAATATGTTATCATTAATAAATATTCAATTTGCATGCTTCCTAAAGCTATATTGCAAGGGTTTACCTCAGTTAGTATAAAATATAAAGAGGATGTAATAAAAGGCTTAAAAAAATATAATAAAGAAGATACTTTAATTGATAATAGTCATTTTTATAATAAATAGAGGAGGAATAAAATGGAAGAAAAGAAATGTAATTGTGGTCCAGAATGCACATGTGGTTGTCAAGAAGGAAAAGAATGTACTTGTGATGGCTCTTGTGATGAAAATTGTGAATGTGGCTGCCACGATGGAAAAGAATGTACTTGTGAAAAGTAAGATAGTTTTCTATCTTATTTTTAATATGAAAGGATTATTTAATGGAATATATAGTTATTAAAACATTTACAGATGATAGAAAAATTGCTGATAAGATAATAAAAGAATTATTGAAAGATAAATTAATAGCAAGTGCTCAATTAGAAGAAGTCGATTCATCTTATTTTTGGAAAAATGAAATTATTAATAGTAAAGAATTTAAACTGGAATTTAGAAGTAAAAAATCATTATTTAAAGAAATAGAATCTGTTATAAAGAGCATCCATAATTATGAAGTACCAGAAATATCAATGTTTGAAATTAAAAATGCTAATGAAGGTTTTTTTGAGTGGATTGAAGAAAATATAAAAAAAGTTTAAATATTTAAAAAAATGTAGTAAAATGTAATTGAAAGGAGTTAGTTGGATGGATTATTTAAAAATAGCAGTCATTGCTCTTATTGTAATTTTAATTGCAAAATACGTATTAAAAATCAGTGGCAAGAAAGTAATGGCTTTAATAGTTAACTCATTAATTGGTTTGCTAGTTTTATGGTTGATTAATTGGACTGGGTTGGTTTCAATCCCACTTAACATAGTGACAGTACTTGTAACTGGTATCTTTGGAGCACCAGGTGTAATTGTATTAGTAATACTTGCATTACTCCATATTATTTAATCGGGAAAAGTTATAAAAAAAATGACTTTTTTTGTGCTATAATATTTCTAGGTGAAAATATGAAAAGAAGTGCTGGTATTTTACCATATAAAATAGTAGATAATGAAATATATGTTTATTTAGAACATCCAGGCGGACCTTATTTAAAAGGAATAGAACGTTATAGTATTTGCAAAGGTGAATTCGAGAATCATGAGGGGCCCTATAAAGCAGCACTTCGTGAATTCAAAGAAGAATCAGGTTTTGATTTGTCAAAAGAAAAACTTACTTACTTGACATCACATAAAGTAAGTAATAGTAAACTTGTTATTATGTTTACACTTAATATTGATTTAGATCCAACTAAAATGAAATCAAATACATTTGAAAAAACTTTTCCAAATGGTGTAGTCAAAGAATTCCCAGAAATGGATAAAGCTTGTTGGTTTAAAATTGATAAAGCTAAGGAAGTAATATTTGAAAGTCAAATTTTTTTCCTTGAAAGACTAGAAAGAATGATAAAATGTTCACAATTTTAGATTATATAAAATATTATAAGACATCATCATTGAAAAAAATTAATTTTAACATGATGGATCAATTGGTATGTGCGCTTTTGTCGTATTTGCCTATTTCTTCATTCAATGGAGAAAGAGTTTTAGATGAAGTTTTAGAATCTGCAATCAAAGATATAAATACCAAAAATATCAAGGGTTTTCATAAAGATATATATAATTTTGCTAAATCTTTGCTTAGTTCCAAACGTTATCATGATATGAAACTTGTTAACTTCGTCAACATTAGAAATGATAAAACTCAATTCGGAGCTGTAACAATTGTGCTTGAAGATAAAAAAATCATCAGTTTTAAAGGAACAGATGAATCCATAATTGGTTGGCTCGAGAATTTTAGAACAGCTTATTCTTATCCAACATATACTCAAGAATTAGCTTTAAAATATTTCTATGAAAATATTAATGAAGATGATAAAACAATTTATTTAGTTGGACATTCTAAAGGTGGTAATTTGGCAACATATGTTGGGATGGAAATAGATGATGATACTTTTGCACGTGTAAAGAAAATTTATTCGTTTGATGGTCCAGGTTTTAGATTAGAACAATTTGAATCAGAAAAATTCGAACGTGTTAGTAAAAAACTTGTCAATATTATTCCAACAGGCTCTTATGTTGGAACAATTATGTATAATAAAAAACCAGAAGTTGTTAAGACTAATACGATTGCTATAAATGAGCATTATCCAACTAATTGGACTTTGTTTGGAGAATTCTTTAATAGAGGCGAATTATCTAAAATAAGTAAAGAAATTCATGAAAACACAACTACAAAATTGATGGAATTAGAACCAGAATTGGTTGAAAAAACAATTGAATTTGTCTTCAATAGTTTAAATAAAAATTATACAGATAATATTAAAGTGGGATTTAAAGAAATGATTACAATTTATAATAAAATTAAGAAATTAGATCCTAAAGTTAATGCTTATTTTGATCATTTGTTCAATTCTATTATAAAAAGTATATATAAATAAAATATAATTAAATAGGAGGTATTATATGAATTTTATTAAAAATTTAATTAAAAAAGTAAGTGAAAACTATGTTGAATTTTTCAAAAGTTATTTGCTTACAAATATTGTAATTATTATTTCAACATTGATTACAATTATATTTGTAGATGATGAGATTGCAGGTGAATTATTAAAATATGAAATATTCTTTTTCATTAATTCGTTTACAATTGAGAATTTCTTTAAGAATAAGACATCTAGAATAGTTGGATATATAGTAGCTTATATAATTTCCTTTATTCTTGGATATCTATTTAACAATTATGAAAGTGAATTTGCAAATTTCTTCATATTCTATTTAATAAGCATAGCTTCAATTAATTTATATTGCATTATAAAAGAACTAAAACTGGAGCTTTCAACTTATGCACATAAAATATTTAGCAATTTAGTTACAACATCAATTATTAACATCGTTTTAACAATAGGTGTTATGGCAGTTCTTGGTATTCTTACATCACTTTTGTTAACAGATTATGATGGTGATTTGTTCTTAAGGGCTTTCATTGCTATATTGGGTTTCTATACAATACCAGCTTACTTATATGCATTTATAAATAAAAAAGCAGACACAACAGAACTTGCAAACGTATTACTTAAATATGTAATCATACCATTAACTTATATTGCTCTATTAATTGTTTACCTTTATATAATGAAGATTGCTATTACTCGTAATATGCCATCAAATTCTGTATTTGGCATAATACTCGCTTTATTTATTGTAGCAATTCCTGTATTCATTTTAATAAAAGATTTAAAAATAAAAAATAAATTAGTTAATTTTGTTGATAATAATATCTCGTATATTTTTATTCCACTTTATATCCTTCAAGCCTATGCAATTATTGTGAGAGTAATTACATATGGTTTAACTGAGGAAAGATATCTTGGAATAACTGCCTTAATTGTTGAAGCAATGATATTATTCTTGATGAAGTTTAATGAAAGAAAGTATTTGATTTATACATTATTTATATTTGTAATTGCATCAGCTGTAACATTTATTGTACCTAAGATTAACTATGAGGATTTAAGCATATCTTATCATGTTAGTAGGATTGAAAAAATTATGGGAAATAAAGAATTTAAAGATTTGAATGGTGAAAATCAAGCTAAAGTAATTGGTTCATATAATTATTTAGATGATAGAGATGCATTAGACAAATTGGATACTAAAATTGATAAAAAAATTATTAAAGAACAAACGAAAGATTATGATTATTTTGATGAATCATATGAAGTTAAGGATGAAGTAGATATTTCAAAATATAAGGCAATGAAAAAAATCAATACTTATAGCAACACATTTGAGAAAAATAATCTTATAAAAATTGATGGCTATTATGTTGAACTTGATGACTTGCTTACTAGAATGATAAATCATGAAGAGATAAAGGAAACTTTAATCTATGAATTAGATGTTAATCATGATTTATATATTAGTAATATTAATATAAGTGGGTATAATCATAAAGTAAATTATGCTTATATAGATGGATATATATTAACTAAATAACAGGATTTAATAATCCTGTTATTTTTGTTATAATAAAAATGGTGATTTTATGGATGTAATTGTTATTGGAGCTGGAGCAAGTGGAATAATTGCTGCTTTAAAATTGAGCAAAAAAGCAAATGTTACACTTCTTGAAAAAAATGATAAATCATGTAAAAAAATATTAATAACTGGTAATGGTAAATGTAATTATTGGAATTCTAATATTGATATTGATAAATATAATACTGATTCTAAAGAAAAATTAGAAAAAATACTTAAAAATAAAGAAAAAACATTTGAATTTTTAAGTGATTTGGGAATTTATCCAACAATTAAAGATGGATACTATTATCCACATTCTTTATCTAGTATGAGTATTAAAGAAATATTTGATAAAGCATTAGGAAAAAATGTTAATGTTGTTTATAATACTGAAGTATTAGATATAAAAAAAGAAGATAGTAAGTTTTTAGTATTAACTAATAATGGTGAATATAAATGTGATAAACTAATTCTTGCAATGGGATCAAAAGCTGCACCTAAAACTGGTAGTGATGGAAAAGTATATGATATTTTACAAAATATGGGCTTAAAAATAACTCCTATTTTGCCAGCTTTAATCGGTCTTAAAGCAAACGAGTCATATTTGAAAGACTGGAATGGTTTAAGAGTAGAGTCAAGATTAAAACTATATATTGATAATGAGCTTGTGAAAGAAAGCATTGGAGAACTTCAATTAACAGATTATGGTATAAGTGGGATTTGTACATTTAACCTTAGTTCGATTGTTTCTAAAGCATTGCATTCTAAGAAAAAAGTAAATATTAAAATCAATTTTTTTGAAGAAGACTTGTATAAATTTATGGAAAATAATAAATTAGATTTGACAGTTGAGGAAACAATGGAAAGTTTATTTAATTATAAACTTATGCACATATTTTTTAAGTTAGCAAAAGTTAATAAAAATAAAAAATGGAAAGAACTAAATAATAGGGAAAAGAAAAATTTAGCTGATATAGTCAATAATTTTAATCTTGATGTTGTTGGAACAAATGGATTTGAAAGAGCACAAGTATGTACAGGAGGACTTTCTTTAAATGAAATTGATTCTGAAACAATGGAAACAAGAATTAAAAATCTATATGTAGTAGGTGAAACATTAGATGTTGATGGTGAATGTGGAGGATTTAATTTAGCATTTGCATTCATAACGGGATATATAGTAGGTGATAAAATTGCTTAGGGTCCGTAATCTAAAAGTCGAAGTTCTAAAAAAAGATATAATTGGAGCTTTAGCTAAGAAATTAAAAGTAGAAGTATCAGATATTCTTGATTATGAAATAATTAAAGAATCAATTGATGCAAGGAATAAAACAGAAATATATTATGTTTATGAACTTGATGTTAATGTTAAAAATGAAAAAAGAATCAAGCATAATAATGATATTTTTGAATCTCAAAAACGAGAATATGTTTTTCATAAAACTGGAACTAAAAAAGGAAATATTGTAATTGTTGGAGCAGGGCCAGCTGGTTTATTTGCATCATATCTTCTTTCTGAAAATGGTTATAAACCACTTATAATTGAAAGAGGAAGGAAAGTAGAAGAAAGAATTGAAGATATTGAAGCGTTCTTTAAAACAAATAAATTAAAACCTGATTCAAATGTTCAATTTGGTGAAGGTGGAGCAGGAGCATTTTCAGATGGTAAGTTAAATACTTTAATTAAAGATTTAGAAAATCGCCATTTTAAAGTATTTGAAACATTTATAAAGTGTGGTGCCCCAAGTGATATTATGTATTCAAATCACCCTCATATTGGAACAGATTTACTTCGCATTGTTATCAAAAACATGCGTGAAAAAATAATAAGTATGGGTGGTAAATTTAGATTTGAAACTAAACTCACTGATTTAATAATTGAAAACAATGAATTAAAAGAAATTATTGTCAATAATGATGAACATATTAAATGTGATGCCTTAGTTTTAGCAATAGGTCATAGTGCAAGAGATACATTTAAAATGCTTTATAAAAGTAATTTAATTATGGAACCAAAACCATTTGCAGTAGGCCTTAGAGTAATCCATGATCAAAATATGATTAATGAATCACAATATGGAAAAAAATATAAAGATGTTTTACCAAATGCCAGTTATAAACTAACTAAACAAGTTGGTACTAGAGGAGTTTATACATTTTGTATGTGTCCAGGTGGCTATGTAATTAATGCATCAAGTGAGAAAAATATGTTAGCTATCAATGGAATGAGTAATCATGATAGAAATAGTGGTTTTGCTAATAGTGCACTTATTGTTACAATTAATGAAAAAGATTTTGGTTCTAATCCACTTGATGGAATAGAGTATCAAAGAAATTTAGAAAAGAAAGCTTATGAAATAGGTAATGGTAGAATACCAGTTCAATTATTAAAGGACTTTAAAGATAATAAAAAATCAAATAGTTTTGGTAATTTAAAGCCATTATTTAAAAGTGAATATGAATTTGCTAATTTAAATAAAATATTACCAAATTATATAAGTAGTTCTATTAAAGAAGCATTTCCAGAATTTGGAAGAAAAATTAAAGGTTTTGATAATGATGATACTGTTTTATGTGGAGTTGAAAGTAGAACAAGTTCACCAGTTCGAATTGTAAGAAATGAGTCTTTAGAAAGTAACATCAAAGGAATTTACCCCTGTGGTGAAGGAGCAGGATATGCAGGAGGGATTACATCTGCTGCAATTGATGGTATTAAAGTGGCAGAAGAGTTAGCTAAAATTTATAAGTAAAATAAAAAAGATTTCTAGAAAATCTTTTTTATTGTGGTACAATTTCATCGACATTCATATAATAACCTAACACTTCACCAACATCTGTGATTTGACCTTTTACGGATATAATTTGGTTACGACTTAACGTTTTTACAAATTCTCTTGTTTTAGAATCTTTTAATCGACAATATATTCCAGTTAAATCCCATTTATCGGTAGGAGATTCCAATGAAAAGTATTTTAAACTAGAATCAATTGTTCCTAGTCTACCAGTAACTTCTAAGTATTTACCCTTATATTTTTCACTAGCAGCAGCTGCATTGTTTTCTAATTCATTTTCCATATCATCAATATCTACTTTTGTATACTCAATAGTTGGTGTTGAATTTTGACTCCCCGAATTATTACTTGTGTTAGAATTTGTTTCTGTATCTTCCCCTAAAGCTCCAACAATAACAAAAAACCAGAATATAATTATTAGCCAGAACCACCATTGCTTATAAATTTCTTTTTTTATTGGGTTTCTACAATAAGGACAAAATTTTGCATTTTTCGAAACATCTTTACCACATTTACTGCAATGTATCACTTTTTTAGCTCCTTTCTATGATTATTATATCACAAAAACAGGACATGAGAATACCTGTTTGCAGGACTTTCAGGTTCCCGGACATAAAAAGTCATAAATAGGAAAATATATTATAGGTGATATATGTATGACAACATTCAAAAGGGAATTTAGATTTGAAGAAAATATAATGGTAAAAGTTTCTGAAAACATTAGAAAATATAGAAAAATAGCTAATATTACTCAAG